>CAYVIQ010000107.1:0-1526 GCA_964451595.1 Candidatus Woesearchaeota archaeon | reverse complement strand
CATGGCGGTCATCGGGCTTGCGCTCACCGGTCTCATCGTCATGATCACCGAATACTTCACTTCCACGAGTTTCAAACCTGTCAGACATATCGCTTCCGCATCGCAGACCGGTCATGCGACCAATATCATCGCCGGCCTTGCGGTCAGCATGAAATCCACCGCGCTGCCGGTGCTCGTCATCTGCGCGGCGATCGGCGGAGCATACTGGCTCGGCGGGGGGTTTACCGGCCACGTGACCGCCGGGCTCTTCGCCATTGCGCTTTCGGCCGTCGCCATGCTCTCAATGACCGGCATCGTGGTGGCCATAGACAGCTACGGTCCGATCACGGACAATGCCGGCGGTATTGCCGAAATGGCGGGGCTTGACGAAAAGGTCCGCGCCATCACGGACCCGCTCGATGCGGTCGGCAACACCACCAAAGCGGTCACCAAGGGATACGCGATCGGTTCGGCCGCCCTTGCGGCGCTTGTGCTCTTTGCCGAGTTTTCACGTTCGTTCGGCGCAACGGTCTCCTTCGACCTTTCATATCCGAAAGTACTCATAGGGCTTTTTATCGGCGGCCTTCTGCCGTTCTATTTCGGCTCGCTTCTCATGGAGGCGGTCGGCACTGCCGCAGGCGGCGTAGTTGATGAGGTGCGGCGTCAGTTCAAGTCCATTCCGGGGATCATGGAGGGAACCGCAAAGCCGCACTACGGCACCTGCGTTGATATCGTGACGAAAGGCGCGATCAGACAGATGATGCTTCCGGCGCTTATCCCCGTGGTAACACCGATCCTTGTCGGTTTTCTTCTCGGTAAAGAGGCTCTTGGCGGTGTGCTTATCGGCGCGATCATTACCGGGCTGTTCCAGGCCATCGCCATGACCTCGGGCGGCGGAGCATGGGACAATGCGAAGAAGTTCATTGAAAACGGCGCCTACGGCGGCAAGGGTTCCCCGGCGCATAAGGCGGCAATAACCGGCGATACGGTCGGCGACCCGTACAAGGACACTGCCGGACCTGCGATTAATCCGATGATCAAGGTGGTGAACATCGTGGCGTTGCTCATAGCTCCGTTGATAGCCACATCGCTGTTCTGAAAACGGTGTATTCACGAGGCTGATCACGAGGCCGGCGCGCGGTGCGCTGGCCTCGTTTATATTTACTGCAGGAACCGGAAAGAGGTGCCATCATGAACGAAAAGCTGTTATCTGCCGGATGGATTGTTTTTCTCGCGGTTGCTGCAGCATACGCCGGAGAAGAAGGGGGCACCGTCGTGTCGACCTTTCTTGACACGCTCAACAAAGGCAGGGAGGTGTCTCTTACCGATACTGATTTTTCTCCTCAAGCCCCGCAGACGGCGGCACCGGCGGTGGCTCTCCCGGACACTGTTCCGGCAGCTCCACGACCGGAAGCCGGCGTAGTACCGTCGAGGTTCAAGATCCAGATTCTTGCCGGGCCCAATGAACAGCAGATAAAAAAAGAGAAGAGCGCCCTTGCCGCCAAGCTCTCTCTTCCGGTTTCCATTGCTTTCGACCCCCCTTATTA
>CAYVIQ010000106.1:1022-1530 GCA_964451595.1 Candidatus Woesearchaeota archaeon | reverse complement strand
TATACAAACAACAATACTGGAGATTTTTGGTTTATGAGAATATACTTTTAAGTTATGGGATTTCTTCAGCAAAAAAAGAGATTAACACAAGTTTTACCTCATACCAAAAACCTTCAAGAATTTTAAAGATATGGCTCCATAATCAAAAAACAATGAAGAAAAAATCAATATCACAAAAATACGCAAGATATGTTCATATAGGCACAAAAAGAGCAATGAATGAATTTCCAATAATAAAACAAATAATAAAATCAAATGATAAAATACAAAAGGAACTTAGATTAACAGATGAAGAAGTTGATTATGTTTTGAATTAAAATCAACACTGAGCACCTGTATCTGCTCCCTCCTCATATCCCCACATTGGTGAAGGTGAAGTAGAAGACAATTCAAGAGCGCATTCTTCTGGAATAGTATTAAATGCAGAGCAGATTGTTTCTAAATAAGCAGCAGGACTTCTTCCGCTACTTACAATAACTCCGTTAAGAACTAATGTAGGACTTCCACC
>CAYVIQ010000106.1:0-1012 GCA_964451595.1 Candidatus Woesearchaeota archaeon | reverse complement strand
ACCAACCCCATATTGCTCACTTAATGCAGAATCCAATGCATAATATTCATCAGCTTTTCCTGAATTAATGCAAGTATCTAACTTGTCTATATCAATATTAGTTTCAGTTAAACATCTTTCAGCATCTCCATCTTCCAAGAAACATGCTAAATAATCTAAATATTTATCAGATTGCTCTTCTCTAATACAAACCTGTCTTGGTGTTTCTGTTTCTTCAGGATCATGCATAAAGTAGTGAACAAATCTAATCTTAGCATCAGCACTATCTCCTAAAGCTCTGATAACAGGGATAAAACCTTTTTCAGCCTGAGTTCCATAAGGACAGTGAGTCATAACAAAAAGCTCAGCAACAGGCTTATCAGATTTAATAACTTCAGTATTTTGCTGTGTTTCTGCAGGTTCTTCATCAAAAGTAGATAAAGGGATTAATCCGTTAATCAAATTCTTTCCATCTTTTGTTAGATATACTTCTGATTCTTGCCCCTCAATAGAAAAAGAGATTAAATACAAACCATCCTGCTCACTAACATTTAATATTTCTGCTTCTTGTCCTGTCTGAGATTCAATTATATCTAAAATTTTTAAACCAGCATCTTCTTCTGAGATAACTTTTCCAGTGATGGTATTTCCAGTAAAATTAGACATACTTCCAATAAAAAATATTAAAGCAATAATTCCTAAAACAATTGTTGAAACAATCCAAGGATTTTTTCTTATATTATCCATTAAACTTGGTTCATCTATGTTAGAAACTACTTTTTCAACTTTTTCTTTTTTTTCAATTTTTTCTTCAGTTTCTACTTCAGAATTATTTTCCTTTTCCATATTTTCTTCCTCAACCATTCAAAATATAGAAAAACCCCTTTAAAAAGATTATGGATATAAAAAATAAATAAAGATTAAAATATAAAAACCCTCTTTGTTTAATTCAGATATGACTTATGATATAATTGTTGGAAGAAACAAAGATGACAAAGAAAAATTAGGTGATGAAGGATTAACTTATATTGGA
>CAYVIQ010000105.1:0-1563 GCA_964451595.1 Candidatus Woesearchaeota archaeon | reverse complement strand
ATACCTGACAAGGGCTCTTGAACTGAACCCCGAGCATTTGCAGTCCCAGAACCTTTAGGGGATAATCAACAATAACACAGGGGAATACGATAAAGCCGTCATCATACTCCGCGACGCGCTCGTAAAATATCCGAACTACGCCGAGCTCAGGAACAGCCTTGGCGAGACCCTGTACAAAATGGGCGAGTACCCGGAAGCCGAGGAACAGTTAAAGAACGCGATAAGGCTGAACAGGGAATACGCCATTGCCTATTATAACCTGAGCTTTGTTTACGGTGAGATCGGCCGCGACGAGGAAGCGTCGATCGCCTACAACCGCGCCGTGGAAATAAACCCTTCCTTTATCCAGTCGAACAAGAGCCTTGTCATCGATTCTTCCGAGGCCACCACGCCCAAACGCGAGGCCGAGGTCGAGAATATGTCGGAGGAGAGGAAGGAAGAGGCGTTTTTCAACCTGGCCAAGGTTTACAGGCTGAAAGGTTATATCGACGACTCCATAACCCAGATAAAAAGGGCGATAACGTACAACTCGAAAAAACCCCAGTATTACTGTTTCTTCGGCGAGCTGCTCATTAAAAAAGGGATCCTAAAGGACGCGATAGAAATTTTCAAGCAGACACTGAAGCTTGACCCCGGGTTTGTGGAGGCAAAAGTCAACATAGGCAGGGTTTACAGGGATATGAAGGAGTTTGACAAGGCCAGGGAAGTGCTCGCGGCCATAGAGGAGGAAAACCCGGAATACCAAAAGCTGAACCTGGAGCGCGGCATAATACTGTACAAGGAGGAGCGGATAAAAGAAGCCATTGAGCTTTTCCGCGGCCACCTGGCGCGCGAGCCATATGACGACGACGCGCGCTATTACCTGGGCATATGTTATTACAAGGAAAAGGATTACGACAACGCCATAATGGAGCTTCGGCGCGCGCTCGAGCTTGTGCCGCATTATATAAAAAAGCCGGACGTCAACCTTTACCTGGGGCTTGTATTGACCGACAAGGGAAGGAACGAGGAAGCCGTAATCGAGTACCAGAAGACCCTGTCCGTGCAGCCGGACAACGCCGTGGCGCATAATTCAATGGGCGTGGCCTTCAAGAATATGGGGTTTTTAGACCGGGCCATAGAGGAATACAAGAAGGCCGTGTCGATAGACAGGAAATACTACAAGGCCTACAATAACCTGGGCGTGGCTTTTTACAAAAAGAATTTTTTCCAGGAAGCGGAGAAGTATTTCGAACAAGCCCTGGAAATAGAGCCGGGTTATTCTGTCGCAAAAAAGAACATGGACGCGGCCAGGAAAAAGGACGTTGTTTTCAAGGAAACCATAGAAAAACTCGGCGAAAAGCTGAAAGAACAGCCCGGAGACGCAGGGCTTTATTACGACCTGGGCAACGCGTACAGAAATACTGGACAATTGAAAGAGGCTATTGTACAATATAAAAAGGTGATAGAAATAAAGCCTGATTTTACCGACGCCCTTATTAACATGGGTTCGGTTTACATGGAAACAGGCGACTATGACAGCGCTATACGTGCGTTTATTTCAATAATTTCAAGGGAATCAGG
>CAYVIQ010000104.1:0-1599 GCA_964451595.1 Candidatus Woesearchaeota archaeon | reverse complement strand
AGCAATAGTAATTAATCCTTCTCTTCTTCTTCTTGATGAGCCCTTATCCAATTTAGATGCCAAAATAAGGGTTTCATTGAGGAAACAGATTAAGGAGATTCAGAAAGAACTATCCATTACAGCGATTTATGTCACCCATGATCAAGAGGAAGCATTAGAAGTATCAGATAGGATTGTGGTAATGAATATGGGAGAATCACAACAAATAGGAAAACCAGAAGAAGTCTATAATAATCCCAGCAATCTTTTTGTAGCAAGTTTTTTGGGTGAGGGAAACTTTATTAAAGGAAGTATTAACCAGTTTGGAGAATTTGTAGCCAACGACTTAAGTATAAGATTAAAAACTAAATATTCTACAAGTATGGAAAATGTTACAATTATGATAAGGCCAGAAGATGTAACTGTTGTCGGTCCTGAAGAAGATTATCATATCGAAGGAAAAATTGTAAAGCGTTATTATGCTGGTAATCTGAAAAAATATTTCATAAAAACAATTGATGATAGTACATTTTCTTTTGAAACATTTAATGATATAGGTTCTGTAGGATTAAGTGTAAAATTAAATTTTAAAAGATTTTATTTAATTAAGTAAAAAGAATAGGAAGTGTAAAAATATGCATTCTTTAAAAGTGTTAGAAGAAATAGATGAACAATTTGGAAATCTGATTGCCATTAAAAAAGAGAACAAAGAGGGATTTATTGGGGTGCCAAAAGTCTTTATTTCTTCAATTGTTCAGTTTCTACCTCTTATGGAAGTAGAAATATTTACAAATACTAATAGAATGGTAAATCTGATTAAAGTTGAAAGTAAAAAATCACCTATTTCCCATAAAAACATTTTTGATGGAGGATATTTTTTACTTTACGAAGAAAGCATTGTAGATGAAGATACTATCTTATATCATATGGGCTTTAAGATAAAAGAAAACTCTTCATATAGCTCAATTAAATTAACAATTAAAATGTCCGGAATCCTCCTTTTTTCACCACAAGGCGTGCCGTATCACTGGCAAGAAGAAAAGCTTGTAGATTCGAGATTTATCAGCAATAGTGAGCTAAATTTTCAGTGGATGGACGAATTAAAAATGAAACTTTCTTTCTCTGCTCCTTTTAAGAGGATTGTACTTAAGCCGGTTAATGAAGAATATATAAAAAAGAGCCTTTATTTTTCAAGTTATAATTTAAAAAAAAGATATACTTATGAAGTAGAGCGAGATTTTAAAACTTCTTTATTTGAAAAAACAAAGGTTTTATCAAATCATATAATTTCAAGAAATATTATATATGGTGGAGAGATTGATTTAAATTTAGAAAAAGATAAAAAATGCAATTATGTTTTAAGCTTGTTTGTCGGAAAAGGTGAAAACATATCAACGGAAAGCAAAGTTATGCCCTTTAGTATGGTTAATAATTTCAGAAGAAAAAGAACTAAACGCTGGACTGATTTCATTTCTCAGATACCAGTTTTATCAACTTCTTATAAAGATCTGGAAAATATTTATTATAAAAGTTGGTATGTTTTATTTTCGAATAGGATTAACCTCCGAGATAAACGGCTGAAATATCCCTTTACCTCAGTAAATAAATTCCACTATTACA
>CAYVIQ010000103.1:0-1604 GCA_964451595.1 Candidatus Woesearchaeota archaeon | reverse complement strand
GATTTGGAGAATATTTTTCTTTTTCTGGGAGTTTAGAAAAAACCATGATCTAATAATTTTCAAAACCTCGATGAAATGGTGCAATTTATTTAAGACAAAAAATTGTTATGTCATTCCAAATTGGATAAGCTGTGAAATAGATCTATGCCGTGATCTTAAATCTCAGACTATATCAAAGAAAACTTTCACATCTAATCTAAGAATAATAAAAAAAAGTAATTTTGGATACACGATTACAAAAGATCCTAAGTATTTTCAGATTTTTTACTATAAAATGTACCTTCCATATCTTTCAAACAGACACGGTAACTTGGGACTCAATATAAAATTAGAACAAATGAAAAGAAGTTTTGAGAATGGTGAGTTGCTCTTAATAAAAGATGAACAAAAGATTATCGCGGGTGCATTAATAGATTATAAGAAAATGAAAGGTATTCCAAGAATGGTCCAAATAGGAGTTTTGGATGGCGATTTTAATTATGTAAAGAAAGGGGCGATTGTCGCAATTTATTACTATACAATTGAATATCTAAGAAAAAGAAACTATAAAAAATTTAGTGTCGGATATGCAAGGCCATTTATCTACGACGGCCTTACAAGGCATAAGCTACACTGGGGGGCAAATATTGTATGTGAAACATCAAGAGTGATTTTGCTATGCATACTATCAAATAAGAAATGTATAAAAACTTTTTTATTAAACAATCCCTTTATCTATAAAGATAGAAATAGGCTTACTTTAGCGACCTTTACTGATGGTAATTCCAAGGAATTTAAAAAATTTGATAAATACCGTAAAAAATTAAATGCGAATATTAATACTGAATTATGAATTTCCTCCATTGGGTGGAGGAGCAGGTAAGGCTACCTATAACCTGGCTAAAGAGCTTGTCAATCTTGGGAACCAGGTTGACGTAATTAGCTGTCGAATGAAAGGACAGTTCAGAGAAGAAGATGTTGATGGTTTTACCGTTTATCGGGTAATTAGCTGGCGTAAAGGCATTCATGATGCTGGTTTTCGGGGAGCATTTAGTTATGTGTTTTGTGCTTATTTTAAATTTCTTTCTTTAACGAGAAAGAAGCATTACGATGTGATCCACTATTTTTTCGGGTTGCCGACCGCATTTTTATCTTTGTTACCCGGCAAGCATAGAAAGATCCCTTATTTTGTTTCCCTTCGCGGATCTGATGTTCCCAATTATGACAGATCGAATAGCAAACTTCAGCTGGCCCATCAAATTTTAAAACCTCTAACCAAAAAAATATGGAAAAATGCCGACCGGGTTATGGCGGTAACCAATAGTCTGAAGAAGACTGCTCTCAGAACGGCACCTGATCAAGATATCATCATCACGCCGAATGGAGTTGAATCAATTTTTCTTAAAGGCATAACCGGGATCAAAAAAAATATTAATCAGTTGAAGTTGATCTCAGTGGCAAGACTCATAAAAAGAAAGGGAATTCAAGACATTTTGAAAGCTTTGGAAGAATTAAAAGATCCTACAATTTCTCTTCTGGTTGTGGGGACCGGAAATTATGAAAATGAATTAAAAAAAATGTGTAAAAACTTTTCATTGAGCAATACCGTCACTTTCTATGGCTTT
>CAYVIQ010000102.1:0-1620 GCA_964451595.1 Candidatus Woesearchaeota archaeon | reverse complement strand
TCTAATTTTGCAAAAGACTCTATTCTTTTTTATGGGAAAAGCCTTATTACAGGGGAAAATTTTGCAAATCTTTTTAGAATTAAACCAAGAATACAAATATCTTATCATTTAGATGATTTAAAGAAAAAAGATAAAGTTAAGTTTAATTATTTATTAAACGGAAAATCAGGGAAATATGGATTACTAAGAGAACATAATGGTAAACTTATTGCTCCTGGAATAATTCAAATCCCTCCAGAGCACGAAAAAATATTCATAGATTCAATAAAAGAAATAACCCCAAGATTTGAAATAAAAAAGATTTTTATATCTAAATAAGGTTAGTTAAAACAATTAAAATTAAACAAGAACAATAAATATCAGTAATAAATAAAAGAAATTATAATCTTTAAAATCAAAAAAACCAAAATGAAAATAAATTTTATTCCCATAGATTATGATTATTTTGACTGGAAAGAAAAAAATTATGTTAAAATAATTGGAAGACTAGAAAATAATAAAAAAGCATGCTTAGTCGATAGTTTTATGCCTTATTTTTGGGCAATTTTAAAACCAAAAACAAAAGACACTAAAATAAAGCAGATTCAAGAAAAAATAGAAAAAATAAAAATAGAAAAAGCAGGAAGACAATCAAAAGTAATTAAAACAGAATTGATTTATTTTTAAGATGAACGAAGTTTATACAATTTATCCGAGACAAAGGAAAAGTTTCTTTGGAAACTTGAGCATTAATACAATACTTATAGCAATAAATGTAATAGCATTTATTGTTTTTACTATTTTAATTTCAGCGAATGTTATTCTGATAGATTTTGTTGCGATAAAGCCATCCAACATTCTGAATGGGATGTATCTTTGGACTTTTCTGAGCTCAATGTTTATGCATGCAGGTTTTTTTCATTTGTTTGTAAATATGCTTTCACTGGTTTTTGTTGGCTCTCTTGTTGAAAGGCTTATAGGGAGAAAAAGGTATTTCTGGTTTTATATAACTGCGGGGCTGTTTGCAGGATTGTTTTTTGTGCTTTCGGCTTTGGTTTTTTCTTCTGATATGAATGTTTATGCTGTAGGTGCTTCAGGAGCATTGTTTGGACTAATAGGTATGCTTATTTTTTTAACCCCTAATCTTCCTGTTTATATAATGTTCATCCCAATACCCATAAAAATGAAATATGCAGCTCCCGGGATGCTTGTTATTTTGTGGCTGATTTCTGTTGCGGGAAATGTTCCGATAGGGAACACCGCCCATCTTGGAGGATTAATTGCAGGGCTTGCATACGGATTGATTTTGAGATATAAATACCCAAATAAAACAAGAAAGATAAACAGGCAGTTTTCATAAAATGAATAAAAAGAGTTTAGAAAAGAGGGGTAATGGGAAAAGGAATTTTAGTTTTGCGGAGCAGTACAGGCTCAGCTGGAAATACATGAAAGAGTCCAGGAAATTCATATTCTGGGTTATGGGCATATTTTTTGCATTCGGGCTTTTGGGGTTTTTTGTTAAGATTCCCGATTTTGTTGTAAATGAGATAATGAATTACATAAAAGATATTCTTCTCAAAACAGAGGGAATGAATCAAGTTCAGTTGACAGTATATATTTTTTTCAATAATATAAAAAGTA
>CAYVIQ010000101.1:1176-1638 GCA_964451595.1 Candidatus Woesearchaeota archaeon | reverse complement strand
ATAAAGAAAAATGCATAAAATTTCATGTAAATCGCTCCAAAAACTACATTAATATAGGGGGTAAAAATAGATTTAATAATTCAAAAGAAAAAATACTCAGATATTTAAGCAAAAATCCAAATTCATCAACAACAGACCTACAATTTGTTACAAATACAGGAACAGACGTAGTGCTAGACCATCTACACAGATTAGAACAAGAAAAAAAAATAATAAAAGAAAGAAAAGGAAAAAGATATATTTGGAAAATAAAATAAAATGTCGTCAACAAACCAATCACCAGCATATCAAAAAGCCCAAGGAAAATTCCTTTCTTCTCAAACAGACGAAGAAAGACTAGAAGCTTTAGAAGAAATGATTATAGAATGTCCTAAACATAAATCTTCTGAAAATTTATTAAAACAATTATCGTTTTTTAGGAATTGGATGTTGGCTTCCGTTGCAATGCCAGCATCCATTACA
>CAYVIQ010000101.1:0-1166 GCA_964451595.1 Candidatus Woesearchaeota archaeon | reverse complement strand
TTGAAAAATCAAAAAAATCAAAAAAAAGTTCACAAAAAGGAATAAAAAAAGAAGACATGCAAGGAATTTTAATAGGATTAACAAACACTGGAAAATCCTCTATTTTAAAAACCCTAACAAATGCCACACCAAAAATTTCAGAATTTGAATTCACTACAAAATCTCCGATTATTGGAATCCTTGAAACAAACGGTGTCCAAATCCAATTAATAGAAAATCCAAGCATCAACTCTGAAGACTATGACAAAGGTCTAACAAACAGTACAGACACGATAATTTTGGTAATAAACAAAATTGATGAAATAGAAAAAATAGAAAAACACCTAACAAAAACCAAGGCAAAAAGAATTATTTGTTATACTAAATCAGATTTATTAGATAAAGATCAAAAAAGAAAACTCTCTGCAACACTCCAAAGTAAAAAATATAACTTTATCTTAGCCTCGTCAACAACTCACGAAGGTATTGAAGAATTAAAAGAGAAAATATTTGAAAGTTTCAACAATCTTAGAATTTTTACAAAAGAACCAGGAAAAGAAAAATCACAAAAACCAATAATTATGAAACCTAGATCAACAGTAAAAGACGTTGCAGAAAAAATCCTTCACGGATTTTCAAAAAAAGTAAAGCGAACCAAAATCTGGGGACCTTCCTCTAAGTTTCCAGGACAAATTGTCGGCCTCAAACACGAGTTAAAAGATTTAGACATAGTTGAATTTAAGACAAAATAAGATATGTCCTTACATCCTTCACTTCCAACCTTTTCTAATTGGGGCAATTACTTTTTCTAAAGCTTGAATTCCTTCGTTAGATTCGGTTTGCTTTCTAAAACTAATCTTAGACGTAAAACAATATGGGGCAATAGTAAAAGTCTTTGTAATGTCATTCCCATCATGGTAGTTATAGAATCTGATTAAACCACTTTCAAGAAAATAAAAATATCTGCAAACCTTTCCTACTTCTAAAATTATCTCATTTTTATTAAATATCTTTTCTTCGAATAATGTTTCAATTCTATCCCATTCATTATCATTTATTTTTGAATAGTTTTCTATAAATTCTCTTAAATCCATCCTTAGTAAATTCTATTCTTATTCATTGGTCTCACAAGTCGCAAGTACCGTTCACAGTTACTGGTAACGGTTCCGGCTATGAGCAGTGCGGGT
>CAYVIQ010000100.1:0-1644 GCA_964451595.1 Candidatus Woesearchaeota archaeon | reverse complement strand
CCTGTAGTTACTAAATACTGTCTTCTCTCTTTTATGTTCCCCATAACTTGAATAATCTAAATAATTTTTTTCTTTTTCTACAAATTCATATAAATTATGATCTCTATAAACATAAACCTTTTCATAATTTTTCTCTTTCATATTATAGGTGTTATAAGAATTTGAGATTACATTTGAAGTTCCAGTTTGCGTTCTTTCAGGAAGATAAAAAACTAACAAAACTACAACAACTAATAATGCTATGAACATTAAGCCCAAAAACAGTTCTAAAACTTTTTTCTCATCTATTTTCATCTCACTATAAAATTCCAAAACTTTTTAAGAATTGTTGTAATGTATTTTTATGAAAAATCCCAAAGTATTCTTTCTATCTCTTATTGCCCTAACATTTTTGGTCTTGGGAATTTTTGTTCACTGGAGTTTAATTATAGTCTCTGTAATATTAATGTTCATAAATCAGAAAGAGTTGTCCAAAAAATCCAAGAAAGATATTTAAAGAAAGTTCGCATAACTTTTACATGAAAAAAGGGGTTAAAGCAATTATTTTTGATGTTGGAGGCGTTTTGGCTCTAGGAGAAAATTCAACTTGGAACACAAATAAGCTTGTTCCTTCAGGAGTTCATCTGGACATATCAAAAAAACTGAAGATATCTCTAGATCAATATTTAGATGCAATTGATACAAATTATGCTCTTGCAATTGAAGGCAAAATTTCAAGAGAAAAAACCTTAAAGATTTTCTCTAAAAACCTAAAAGTTTCCGAGAAAAAATTAAAAAAACTTTATAATTGGGCATACAAAAAACATTTCAAACAAAATAAGCAACTGTTTAAACAAGCGTTCAAATTAAAAGAACTTGGATATAACATTGCGATTCTTTCAGACCAATGGTGCCTTTCTCAAGATACATTGATGCCTAAGAAACTTTACAGGAATTTTGATAAAAGAATTGTTTCTTGCGAAGTTGGAATAAGAAAACCAAATCCAGAAATCTATAAATTAACTCTTAAAAAATTAAAATTAAAACCTGCTGAAACTTTGTTCATAGACAATCAAAGTTGGAATATCAAACCCGCAACGAAACTAGGCATGAAAACAATTTTGTTTAAAGGAAATAAACAGTTGTTTGAAGATAAAATTTGGAAAGGGCTGTTTGAAAAGGCTATTCCAAAATGACTCCAGAAGAATTTCTTAAAAAATTAGAAGTGGAATTAAAAATATCTAAAAACTCAGAGTATACTTTAAGAAATTATACAATTCCAAATAAAAAACTTTTAGAATTCACAAATAAAAATCCTGAACAGATAGTTGAAGACGACATAAAACTTTATATCTCAGAACATCTCACCGAGAGCTCCTCAAGTTCTATAATTGTGTTTTTATCGGCAATAAAATATGCCTTTTCTTCAATTTTAAAAAATGACATCACTATTGGGATAAAACGTCCAAAAAGAGAAAAAAAGATTCCGACGGTTTTAACCAAAAAAGAGGTAATTGATTTATTCAAAGCTCTTAATACAAAAAAGTCAAAACTCATGATTTCATTAATGTATGCAGCCGGAATGAGAGTTTCAGAAGTTGCCTCTCTAAATGTTGACGATTTGGATTTTGAAGGAAGCCGAGCGTCTGCCAATACAGCAAGTCT
>CAYVIQ010000099.1:0-1646 GCA_964451595.1 Candidatus Woesearchaeota archaeon | reverse complement strand
TTTTTCTCTTTCATCCATTTTAGTTTCAAGAACAATCACTCGTTCTCCAATACTAAAAGACTTCATAGCTACCCTCATTAATTTTGATTATTTTGTTATTCAGTTTACCAAAAATATTAAATAATCTTCTTTAATCCTAGGCTTTGTTTTTCTACTAATTAACCACCTTTATTTTTATCATCAGAATTATTTCTTCTGACTAAACGTTCCATTTGTTTTAAATATTCCTCTCTTTCTTTTTTTTGTTCAATTGCCATATTGTCAAAAGAAATTTTTATATCTTTTACATATTCTTTTACAATAGCTATGTTTGTTTCATTAACTCCTTCTTTTTCTCTGTTACGACTTATATCAGAAACAACTTGTTCAAATTTTTGGGTTTGTTCTTTTGCATGCAAAATCATTTGGTCTCTAGTAGCATACCGATATTCAGAAGAATAAAGATTATATCCTGCTGCAATAACCATAATTCCTAACGTTACAAAGGCTCCCACATAAGCATATAACTTCGGTTTAATAAACATGTTTTCTTTAATCCAATCCACCTGCTTTTCTAATCTTTTAATTATTCCTTCAGGATCATTTATTACAGAATGAAGTCTATCATCTATTTTTTTTTCACATTCAAGTTCAGTACATGGTTGCATAATCAATCCCCTTTTTCAATTCAATTATTTTCCAGAAGACCATCTTTTCTGAATATCATTCATTAGTTGAATGGAAATTTCTCCAGTTTCATTTTCTGAATCATTATTAACAAGTTCCAAATACAATTCTGAAGCCTTATTTTCTTTACCATTAATCCAAGAATTAGCCAATAAAATATCATGAACAAGTAAATTTCCAGAACTTTTAGAATATACTTGATCAACTGAATTATTTCCAGAAGGAGAAGCTTTAATTACAACATCAAAATCAGTAGAAGCACAAGCTATTTTCACTTCTTTTAAAATTCCTGAAAAAGAATTTTTTTCTCCACTAGAAGGATCAGCTATTGTTAAAACACCTCCTCCTGTAGAATCTGTTCCAATACTTGGAAAAGTATGCTGCGTGATAGCAGTCCTTTCAAAAATTCTTATCATTTTATATCCTCCTAAATTAATTATTTAGATTTAGTTGTATCTACTTTTCTATCCCTATCAGATCTTTTATCTCCAGGTTGCCTTTTCTTTCTAGCAGATTCTTGAGGAACACTTTTTCTTCTTGTACTCACTCGACTATCTCCAGCTCCTTTTTTATCTAAAATAGGAATATCGTCACTTCCTGTATAATCTTTCCATGTCTCCATTGGAATTTCAAGATTTTCAGCCATTTTATCAATACTGGGAATAAGAGTCGGAGCAACTCCTTTTTGAATCATAGTATCTACATTTCTAAGCATTTCCGTGAAAATTTCCTTAAGCATAATCTTTCTATTCCAATCAAGAGGATCTAATTTAATATGAGCTGGTCTTCTTTGATTAGGAGGGAAATTAGCTTCTATGAATGGGGCTATTATTTGTTGATCAACTGATTCTTCAAAATCTGCAATTAATCCTTTTTCTGTCATTAAAAATAAATCAGCATGAACAGATACTCCTCCATACGCTCCCCCTCCACTACTCTGAATTAACAAATTTTCCGGAACATATATCGATCTAAGGCAA
>CAYVIQ010000098.1:0-1658 GCA_964451595.1 Candidatus Woesearchaeota archaeon | reverse complement strand
ATGCCGGAAAAAATGGCTTTCTCCATGTCCGGCGTAAAGGCTTCGGCTACCTGGAAGCTGATGGTGAGAACCTGGTCGTCGCGCATGCTGGCCGTGCCGACGATCTGCGCGCCGGCCAGGGCGATGGCGGCAAACAAAAAAATTGCACCCATCGCTGTCGGAATGATGATCCGTTTTCTTCTCATTCAGCCCTCGGTTTTAACCTATTTATCCTAGCCGTCCCCCGGCGGCTGTTCAAGGACGCATTCACCCGCTATGATTTTGCCCTATCAGCCATATTTTGCGAGCGCGAATGAAGCCGGCAAACCTATTATTACCGATTTTTTACGCCTTCACGGTGCTGCTTGTCTGTTTATTGGCGGGCCACGTCGGCGAAAAGCTGGTCGGCGGCTTCAACCTGGGATCGTTGACGGGCTGGCTGGCGAACTTCGGCGCCTTGACCACGCTGATCGGCTTCTCCGGTCGCCGGCGGTTGTTGGGCGGCGCCTGGTGGGTGGCGGCGGCATGGCTGGCGGTTGGCCTGGTGGCGGTGAACGCGAAACAGTTGCTTCCCTACCTGGTCGGCCTGATCGTGGTCGGTTTCCTGATCTTTGCCGCGGCACGGGGTGCGGGCCGCAAGCGGCGGATCGCGACCGTTTTAGTCGCTTTAGCGGCTTTTTGGCTGGTCATCGAATCGGCGTTGGATGTTGCTTATCCGGCTTATCAGGACGATTCATCCACGCTTCCGGAGCGCGTACGGACCTGGAATCTGGCGGAACACACCAACTTGTTTGGTAATTACGATGATGCGGAGGTGGTGAATCTGCGCGGCGGGCCGATGTCGATGGAGAAGCCGGCCGGCGTGAAACGCGTTCTGTGCCTGGGTTCTTCCAGTACGTGGGGGCCGGGTCTGGAGCCGGAGCAGACGTATCCGCAGCGTCTGGGAAGGATATTGGGACCGCGCTACGAAGTGGGCAACGCCGGCTGGAGCGGGTACAACTCGTTTCAGTTGGCGATCTACCTGGAGCAGGTGCTGTTGCGGTTGCAGCCGGACCTGGTCATTTTTTATTAGGGCGGCATCGAGCAGTACGGCGCCGACGCGGTGGCCTATTGGCGCTGGGCCAACCAGTTGCTGGCCTCGTCCGGCCTGCACGATCCGGAACTGCGCAGAAAGGCGTTGCAATTTGGCACAACGAATCCCGCAGCCCTCCGGGTGATCGGCTTTTTGCATGAACAGCGCAGCTATTTGTGGCTGCGCGACCGCTTGATCGGCGCGCGGCAAGCCTGGAAGCTGGTTGGCGCTCCGGGAGATTCCATCGATCCGATAGCGCCGTTGGGAGAAATAGTCGTGCAACTGCAGCAGGCAGGTTCGCAATTGCTGCTCGTGCCGGAGGTGGAAGCCAAAGGCGGCCTGGTGGCGCCGGATTATGCCCAACTCATGCGGGTTTTCACGGAAAGATACACACATGTCCGGTACTATGATCCCACCGAACAACTCAGCGATCCGGCATGTTTCATCGATGTGGTTCACCTGACGCCGGTGGGAACGGAAAAGCTGGCCCAAGCGCTGGCGCCGGTGGTGCGCTCCTGGGCCGAGCAGGGCCGGCCGGAAATTTAGACGCGTCTAAATATGAATTTATTTCCAAGGAAATTCATGAATTTTTTGGGGAAAATCCTCA
>CAYVIQ010000097.1:1474-1682 GCA_964451595.1 Candidatus Woesearchaeota archaeon | reverse complement strand
TAACTTCTGCTGACTCAAATAATTTAGAAGTTTGATTTGTGTTTTTCAATGAAAAGAAAGAATATGTAAAAACTCATGGTTCAGGAAATTTAAAAATTATAAATGATGAAGGAGAAGAAGTTTTTAGTAGAGATTTTGATTTTAATGAAAGCAATTTTAATACATATACTTCGGTATTTTCAAATTCAGAAATTCTTTCTGCCGCGTT
>CAYVIQ010000097.1:0-1464 GCA_964451595.1 Candidatus Woesearchaeota archaeon | reverse complement strand
TGTCTTTACATTATCGAGAACGCTCAGATTGAAAAACAAACGAATATTCTGGAAACGCTTACCTTTCAATAAATTTAGATGATGGAGTTTCTTTTGAAACATTAGATACTTCTGTTTATGATTTGCCAACTTATTCAACTGAAGAATTAACGCAAATGAACGAAAATTCTTATAATCAAGAGAAAACTACAATCAATAAAGAAATCACAAGTGGAAATTTTAAAATACAATTTTTGAGTTCTGGATTTTACACAGAAGATTCTTGGTTAGGAAAAGAAGAATATTATAGAATTGATATGAAAGTGCAAAATACAGGAAATACAAAAGATACTCTAAGTATGAGTGATTTAGTTTTGGTAACTCCAAATGGTTATCAATATGAAGCAAGTTATGGCGGAACTCTTGATACTTACTATGACTCATATTATCCAGGAATTACAAAAGAAGGATATGTTTTATTTGAAGGAGTGCCAAAAGGAGAAAGTTACACTTTAGCTTATAGTATGGGTTATGATGAAAATTGGGAGCCAATTTATTACACACTAAAGATATAAAATGAAAAATCAAAATATATTTTCAAAACTGAAAGGAACAGAAAAGTTTTATTTAGGATTTTTAGGTTTAGCCTTATTGGGTTTAATTCTTCCTTGGATTAATATTCCTATTGTTGGTTCTTCAAATGCCCTAAACAATTGGAAAGGAGTTGTGGCATTTCTTCTATGTTTAAGTTTAATTGGAACTTTCTTTTGGAAAAAGAAATATTCTTTGTATTCTTCTTTAGTTTTATCTGGTGTTAGCTTATTATATTTTATTTATAGAATAATTGATTTAGCTTCTATGGGCTTCAAGTTAAATCTTGGAATTTTAGGAGAAATAAATTTATTCAATTTTATAGGAATTGGAGTTTATTTAACCTTAATTTCTTTAATTGGAATTTTTATTCTTTCATTAAATCAAATTTTGAATAAAGATTTCTAAAAACTTCTTTTAGAAAAAGAAGGCAAAAAGGAACTCCCCATTTTCTTTTTAGAAAAAAGAAACAAAAAGCGGGCTTATCTCTCTAATACATTGGTCGTCCCACCGTCCTCCCCCAACCTGAAAAGAAAAATCAAAACTCTGCGTCGCTTCGCTCCTTGCCACGCCTTGCAGGCTCTCGGCTTCGCCTCGGGTCAAGCAACAACAGTTATGAGGAAATTCCCTGCGACAATTTCCCAAATTTTTTACTCCGTAAAAAACTCACGAGGTCATTACATTCCGCTCGTGCCCTTCGGGTCTCATAACCAAATGTTCAAGGAAATCACAGATGAGTCTAAAACCCCCGACCACCCGCCCCTAAAATGGAGAAATCGCCTAATCCTTCGGACAGATAGCTGAAAACTTTGTTTTCAGAGAAAAACTTCTTTTACCCAACCGACGAGAAAACCAACGAAATTAAAATTTCGCATAACAAAGGGTAAAAGGTTT
>CAYVIQ010000096.1:0-1684 GCA_964451595.1 Candidatus Woesearchaeota archaeon | reverse complement strand
TCGACGATGGAAGAAAAAATAAAAGATTTAAGAAACTGGGCGTGCGGAAGAGCAAAATTGACAACAACACCAAAAAGATAAATAGAAATAGAACACGAGGTATCGAGCTATGAGTCATTTCACGACGATAAAAACGAAAATATTCGACACGCGTTTTCTTTTAGAAACGCTCGGAGAGTTAAACCATGAAATCTCTCACGAAAAAATTCTAATCGGATATAACGGAAGAAAATTCAACGTCGATTTTCAAATAAATTTACACGGAAAATACAACATCGGATTCGTGAAAAAAGGAAGATCATACGATATCGTGGGAGACTTGTACTTCGTTCCAAACTCAAGAGAACTGATTGGAAAAATAAAACAATTATATTCAAAAAAAATTGTCATGAAAAATATTCAAAAATTAGGATACCGATTGGTTGAAGAAAAAACAAGTAATGATACAATTCAAATGGTGGTAAGAAGAAGATGAAAGAAATAAAAATAGAAATCGATGCTGAAGGAAATGTCACGTTAAATGTCAATGGAATTCAAGGAAATACATGTCTCACGGAAACAAAAAAATTAGAAGAAGCATTAGGTTTGGTAGAAAAACGAGAAAAAAAACCCTCATTTTACGCGAAAATAACCAATAATCAATCTGTGGGAAATCGATAATGAACATTAACATTTATATTGATAATGACGGAAAAGTTATAATCTCGGATCTTCCGGTAGATCTTGCTAAAATCGTATTAGATTTACGTGGAGAACGTTTAGACTACACGTGTGATGCAATTACTGGATTTTCGGTCGATGAATTGATAAATAAAAAAAATTTATGAAATAGCTTTATATATGGATAATAATTAAAAATAAAAAAAACGATAAAAATGGGAAAAATATTAAAAAGAGTTCCATTGGATTTTGATCATCCTTTACATAAAGTTTGGAAAGGATATTTTCCAGAAAATGCATCTAAAAAAGTTTTTGAATCATTTCCAGTAAAATCATGTGAAGAATGTGAAGAAAAATATGGAGATCAAGACGATTTTTGTAGAGAAGAAGAAACACCATATTGTGTATATTATAACTTGAAATGGAGAGATTTATGGTTTGAAGAAGTTCCAGTTGGAGAAGGATATCAATTATGGGAAAATACTTCTGAAGAATCACCAATTAGTCCGGTATTTAAGACGTTAGATGAGCTGTGTAAATATGCTGAAGAGAATTGTAGTACATTTGCAGATTTTAAAACAACAAAAGAAGAATGGAAAAGAATGTTAGAAGAAAATAGAGTGTATCATAAAGAAGGAAATATAATATATATATAAAAAAGGAGAAAATAAAAAATTATTTTAAAAATCTTAAAATAGCTTTATATATGAATAATATCATTTTATATTAGAAATAAAAAATGTGGAGATTTAAATGAATGAATATAAATTAAAAAATAATTCAGTTTTACAAGATGGATGCATTTTAAATAGTTGGTTATACCAATTACAAAAACTTTCAGGTGAATTTGCAAATCCATTAGAAAGATATTTACCAGAATCAATGTTTAAGCAAGAAGAAGATAGAATTCAGGCATCATCTTTTTTATTTTATCACTCTACGAAGTATAATTGAACCATGAATAAGCTCCAATCAGCCAAAATTAAAAGAAGAAAAAACTTTTTGCCGGCCGTGATTTTAACCC
>CAYVIQ010000095.1:0-1685 GCA_964451595.1 Candidatus Woesearchaeota archaeon | reverse complement strand
TATCTTTCGAACCCATATTGTATGTGCCACTCATAACTAAACAACTATGCTCATAACAATTAAAATCTGCAGTTTCATTGTCATACCTTAAACAATCTTGATCATTATTACAAGAATATCCCTCAATTGATGGGAAAAAAATATCATCAATACAAACACCTTGATTTTTATTGTAAGTCTTATTTCCGCAGTTTAATGTTTCTACATCTTGCTCAGAAAAAGGATTATAATCCCAATAAAAAATAATTCTTGGAAGCATATAACTATCTTGTCCCTCATAAAAATTAATATAATGGTTTACTCCTATTCTTGCATTTGCATTTGGGAGATTTATCGGAACGCTAATCTCTTTTGTTTTATTTGGAAGAATAGTAATCTCTTGAATAAAATCTATTTTTTCATTATTGTAAACAAACATACTAAAATCATGAAGATTGACTGTTTCCCCTGTGTTTCCACGATTCTTGAAAGTTAAATTGATTGAGAAATCAACTCCAAAATCTTTTACCTTGATAGACTGAGGATACTCGACTATTCTTTGAACATTGCTATTTTGAGGCGTATAATCTAAAATTCCATTTTTAGCTTTGGGGTATTCAAGAACAGTTTTACTAAAATCTGTGAAACAAAACCCATCAAATTCTATTCCTCCATAGTAGCTTTTACAAAAAGTTTGCTTTACACAAGAATTATCAATACAATCAAAACCTGCATTACACCCGCAAATATTACAATTTTTGACTAAAGAACCTGAATCACAAAAATTGGGTTTATTTTCTGAACATTGATTATTAGCAGTTCCATCTTCGCAAACAATAGCATCACAATTTTTTATTTCTGTTGGCTGATCCCAATCGGTTCCACATTTTTTTAAATCTTCACAGGTTCTTGTTTGTTTATCATTAGTACATGAAGACCATTCAGAACAAGACCAACTTTCAATACAAGGATTAGAACATGATTGTACTTCATCTGGTTTGGCTTCCATTGTCGCACAATTATTTTTATCTTCACAAGTTCTTATTTGTTGAAAGATAAAATTCATAGAAGAAGTTCTAAATTTTTGACAAGGCGTCCATTCTGAGCATTCCCAATCAGGAACACATTTTTGGACAGATTTTTCAACACATTTTCCCTCACTACAGAGCTTATCTTCAACAGAACAATCATAAGTATAACCTCCTGTCGCAGTTGCTTCATTACAATTTCCATTATCATAAATTAACATATATTGTGGATTTTTCCTTTCTTTAGTTGGATAAACAATTGCATATCCACAACCATCAGAACCACAAACCAACTCAGAGATGCCTTCTCCAATTCCAGTACATTTATCAAATTCTTCTCCAGAAGAATATTCATTTTGAAGTTTGATGTTTCCTTTTTGTGCATAATTAATTCCATTATCAGAATCTATACAATTAATGTTTGTTGTTGCCCTTCCTGTTATTGTATCAAAAAAAGAAGCAGATACAAAACTAGTTGATAAAATAAATAATGCAAATATAATAATCACTTCTTTTTTCATTCTAAGTAAACAAGAATATATTGATATAAAAATTTATCGAAAACAAATTTCAAAATCTTTGATTTTGACAAATTGTCCGAAGGACTAAGGAAATCCCCATATAAATCCAAAAACGAAGTTTTTGCTATCTAGTTTTCTTGAAAAGAAAACTGCGCGC
>CAYVIQ010000094.1:0-1696 GCA_964451595.1 Candidatus Woesearchaeota archaeon | reverse complement strand
TCTTAGTGGAATCACCATGTTTTATAGCTTCTTTTGTTTCTTCTAGAATTCTTAAAACATTCTCACGCTCTTTCATAAAAAACAAAAGAAAAAAGATTATTTAAAGCTTAATATTCTTCTATAAATATGAAAGTAGATGGTTTTTTAGTTTCTCCAAATATAATTAATGGAACTGATTTAGATGCCTATATTGATTATAATCCAGGAACCCTTGTTGATGGAGTGCACACAGTTTACATTAATGTGACAGATAATGCTGGAAGATATAGTGAAACAAGTTGGGAGTTTGAAATTTCTCAGGAAACTTTTGAATTGAATGTTTACTCTCCTCTAAATGGAACTATTTATAATATTAGGGGGATTCCAATGAACATATCATTAAACAAAGAAGTTAAAAAATTAGAATATATTGATTATTCTTCCTCAAGAAAAATATGGAGAACATTATGCAGAAATTGTGATGAATACGGATTTTCAAGAAAAAGAACAAAATCATTTAGCGACGGCGAGCACAACATATCTATAAGAGCAACAGATGAATTTGAAAATAGTGAGGAAAAAAATATTTCATTCACTGTAGACCGCACAAAACCAAGAATCTATAAAACAGAACCAAGAAGAGGGTTTACAAATGGAAGCTTTTATATTAAGTTTAAAGAAGAAAATCCTGTTAATTTGACATTATATTACAATGATAGTTATAAAGTTAATATTAGTAATGAATGTGTTTATGATGGAAAAAGATATTATGAGTGTGATGTAAATGTTGATTTAATTTCTCATAATGGAGATGAAATTGAATATTATTTCTATCTTGAAGACATAGCAGGAAATAATTATACTTCAAGAGCAACAAAAGTTGAAGTTGACACAACTCCTCCTGTGATTAACAACCCCACATTTTACACGAATGATTCAAGATATATTTATTTTGATATTAATATAACAGAAGAAAATCTTGACAAAGTGATTCTTCAATATGATTATCGCGGAAAAACAAGAGAAAGAAGATTGTGTTCAAGATTAAAAGAGGGAATCTGTGAAAAGAGATTCAGGTTTAAAGAGGACTACACAAACCTTAAATTAATAATTACAGATAAGGCAGGTAATTTTAAAGAAGAAGTTGTTCTTATTTAAGAGATTTTCATCAATTTTAAGTAACAACAAAAAGTATATTCTCCTATGACATAATTCTTTTAAAGCTTATTACTTCTAAAAAGTTATGACAAAAGGAAAAAAAAGGTTTGTTTTAATAAGTATTTTAATTGCATTTTTATTAATAAATTCGGTTTGTGCTCTTACTGGTTCTATAGGAAATGCAAAAATGATTTTATACCCTGAAGTAAATGGTTGGTTCACAAAAACAATTGAAAAAAGTATCTTAGTAAAAAATGTGAATGATGAGCAGGTAAAAATTACGCTTGAAACAGATGAAGAGGGAGGAAAATTTTTAGAAATAATTGATGATAATTTTATTTTACAGCCAAATAAAGAAAAAAAAGCCCAGTTTCTTGTAAAAGTCAGAAAAGAAGGAACATATGAAGGAAGAATAAATGTATTTTTTTCTTCAATAGAAAAAAACAGCCCAGGAGTTGTCCTTTCTTCTACAATAGTTGTAATAGCAGAAAAAGAGCAAGATTATGAAGAAATTGATGAAGTTGAAGAAGATGAAGGAAGTGATGAAGTTGAAGAAGAT
>CAYVIQ010000093.1:0-1699 GCA_964451595.1 Candidatus Woesearchaeota archaeon | reverse complement strand
CTGATTGAGTCCTTCCCATTACTTACTATGTGTGTATTATTACTTATAAAACTTACTTATTATATATGTATTAAGAAATAAGGAAAAATAAGGAAATTTAAAAAATAAGATAAATATTTTTCATAAAAATTTTTGATTCAAAAGAAAATAAGGAATTTTTAGGCTTTTTTTCTTGCTCTTGAATAAATTGTCCAGATATTTCTCTGGTCTCTATCAATCAACTCTGCTATTTCTGAATATTTCATATCTCTTAATTTCAAATATACAATAATTGATTCTAAGATTGTCAGCTTTCTGTTTTTGAAAATTGAAATAGGCAAGAATACTTTTGCATCTTTAATCTGAAGAGGTTCTTTTTGTTTTTCTTTAGCTTTATTGTAAGAACTCCAAATTGTGTTTTCATCTCTGTTTAATGTTTTTGCAATTTCAGAATAATTCATATTAAGATTTTCTTTCATATACTTCACAACAATTTCCAATGCTCCTAATTTGCTTGTAAAGACATCTAAAGGCATTTCTAATCTCTCTTTAAATTCAATCAACTCTGATATTTCCTTGTGGCTTACTCTATATTTCTTTTTTATAATCTCTATCAATGATCTTATTATCTCTTGTTTTTGTTCTGAATAATCTTCTTCTAAGTCTTGTGAAAGTAGAGCAAGAGCTTTTTTTAGATTTCCACTTTTTATTTTCTTTTTGATTTTCATTTTAATTTTTGGGATAGTTTTTACTCTTTTTCTTGCTCTTGAATAAATTGTCCAGATATTTCTCTGGTCTCTATCAATCAACTCTGCTATTTCTGAATATTTCATATCTCTTAATTTCAAATATACAATAATTGATTCTAAGATTGTCAGCTTTCTGTTTTTGAAAATTGAAATAGGCAAGAATACTTTTGCATCTTTAATCTGAAGAGGTTCTTTTTGTTTTTCTTTAGCTTTATTGTAAGAACTCCAAATTGTGTTTTCATCTCTGTTTAATGTTTTTGCAATTTCAGAATAATTCATATTAAGATTTTCTTTCATATACTTCACAACAATTTCCAATGCTCCTAATTTGCTTGTAAAGACATCTAAAGGCATTTCTAATCTCTCTTTAAATTCAATCAACTCTGATATTTCCTTGTGGCTTACTCTATATTTCTTTTTTATAATCTCTATCAATGATCTTATTATCTCTTGTTTTTGTTCTGAATAATCTTCTTCTAAGTCTTGTGAAAGTATCTTTAATGTTTTTACAAGTTTGTTGCTTTTGCTTAACTTCTTCTTTCTCCTTCTTCTGAAAGACAGAGCAACAAGAACTATTCTTATTGTCCATGTTCCTTCATTGTTTGTTGAATATGCCTGTTGAATTAATTCACTTCCTGCTTGCTCCAGACAAACATAAACTTCTTCCTGTCCTGAGCTTTTGTCGTCTATAGTATAATTTCCAGCAGGAAGTGTAACACCACTTATTGCAGTAAAAGTGTGATAAACAAGAGATGTTCCTTCACATCCTGCTGCATTTTTAACTGTAAAGTTTCCAGCCCATAAAGCCAGACTTGATTCTGCTTCACCACGAAGATTTGTGGCATTTACTTCAATAGACTTGCCTATATTTCCTGTGTTATTCATTAGAATATGTTCAATAGCCTCCTGATTAACTGCTCCTGCAGTTATTGAACTCCATGTTAATGTAGTAGGAGCCATCTCAAATGCGT
>CAYVIQ010000092.1:0-1755 GCA_964451595.1 Candidatus Woesearchaeota archaeon | reverse complement strand
TTCATAGGATCTGCATCTCTCATCTCAAATTCTTCCAAATCTTCCTCAGAAATTACTTTACTTGATAAAGAAGTCTTTTCGTGGAGGGAATAAGGCATTCGAAATAAATGCCTTGGAGAAACTAGTATTAAATCTAAACCCATCAAATCAAATAAATCCACCTGGACGTCCCTTGAGAAATTCGCAGGTTTTTTGTCAGAAGAGATATTGCATGTGCTACAAAAATATAAATTTTTAGAATCTTTTATTTCAAATATGGCCCTACACTCTGGACACTTTATTGGTTTCTTGTAGTTTTTTGAATCTGCTGGAATTTTTTTGAATTCC
Source organism: Candidatus Woesearchaeota archaeon (assembly GCA_964451595.1). GTDB lineage: Archaea > Nanobdellota > Nanobdellia > Pacearchaeales > GW2011-AR1 > MWBV01. Next base: position 1,428 of record CAYVIQ010000092.1, on the reverse strand, counting down.
TGTCTCTTGCACTTTGGACAATAATAATTTACTAAAAGATAATTTTCAGCGACGTTTTTACAATTGTTACATTTTATTCCTTTTTTTATTTCAACATTCTTAAATTGACTATAAAAATTATTTGGGAGAATTTTCTTCATTTCTTCTTCAGATCTGAATCTTAAAAAAGATACAATTTTTCTTGGTAGTTCTGGAAAAAGATTTTTTGTATTTTCCCCTGCAAGTTCTTTTGGAAAAGCTTTCCACGGAACGATTATGTGGAATCCTTTGCTTCCAGAAAATTTTAATCCTAAATTTTTTATCCCGTAGTTTTTTAGCGCGGAGATTATTGCTCTTGCTGCGAGCTTTGAATAATCAAACCATTTACAATCAATATCAATAAGTAAATCCCACCCAATTCTTAACTCGTTTAATTGTTTCTCATTCATGCCTGTTTCAATTTTCAATGGATCTTCCCATAATTCTTCAGAACAATGAAAAGATGTTGCTCCACGTTTTACGAGCTCAAAAATATCTCCCTCATATTCAAAAGTGTCAGGGCGTTTTCCGAATCCTTCATAATATCTTGGTGAAATCTCACGATTCTTTGAGGATTTATAGATTATTTTTTGGATTTCAGGCCGAGAATAATAAAGATGAGTAATTTTTCTTATTCTTTCTTCCTTAGGGCTCTTAGAATTTTCTTCCATTAAGAACTTGGGAGTAAGAAGTTTATATCTTTTTTGTAGAAAATAAAATATTAACGCCGAATAGGCATTAAATTATTTCGCTGATAAAACATTTTATTTATGATAAATTTTGATCCAATTACTTCAGATACAATTGCCATAAAAATTAATTTACCCAATGCAACTTTGTAAATTCCTTCCTGAACAGGAATCTTTGATTCTGCCGAAAATTTTTGAATTATTTCGTTAATTTCATTTTCATTAAGAACAATTTGAGTTTGCTTTTCTCCCATTTTTCCTCTGACGACAACGTTAGAGTTTGGTCCAAGACATTCAATTGATTTTACAAAAGGATCTTTTATTAGGGGATTAAGTTTTCCTATATCAATTTCATAATTTGTGGGCATTGGTTTCAAATATCTTAGATAAGCGGGTAAATCGGGTTCAGGCATGGTAAGTCGAAGATTTCTCGGTTCTTCAATAGGGAAGGATCTCTTTTTTATTCTTGGCTGAGTCCATTGTTTTTCAAACTCGGGCATCAAACTTTTCTCGTAAGATGTTTCTTCTTCGAAGATTTCACTAACATGTTCTTGAAGTTTTTCTTTTTCTTTTTTTTCTTTAGATTCTTCAAGATATTTTTTTTCATCTAATACTTCTTTTAATTTAAGAACCTCCATTGGAGCAGAATTCAGAATTAATTGTTTCGTAAACTCTAAGAGAAAAAATTGCTTGAATTCAGTAGATAAAAATTTCTTTTCTT
>CAYVIQ010000091.1:111-1827 GCA_964451595.1 Candidatus Woesearchaeota archaeon | reverse complement strand
ATGTTTGACAAGAATTACATGACAAAGAAGTATACATTCGGAGTTTCATTTGGTACAAGAGATTGGTTGATTGGAACTTCCTTTTATTTCCATGAGTATATGTGGTCAATTAGTTTAGGACTTGGACCAATTCAATTCTATGTTATAAAGGATTAAAAGATGAATTACATTATGATCGATGGAAAGAAAATTGAAATTAATGAAGAGACAGCAAAGAATCTTCGAGAACAGTTCACTAAAAAGACTCCACGAAATGGTGATATTGTACTTTGTGAAGGGCTGATTAGAATAATTATTGTGACTTCTGATGAAGAGATAATAGCTTATAATATGAATGGATCAGTAATGGCGAATGGAATTGATGTAACCTATTTTTACAATAAACCTGATTCTAGTTTCATTAACTACAAAGTAATTGGAAATATTTTTGATGATTACGAGGAGATTGAATGAAAGTATATGCTTGCTATGAAATTGAACTCCATGAAGGAGCAACATTAAAACATATTTATCTAAATAAAGAAGATGCTTTAGAATGGGAATATCAAAATCCATTTGATGAAGAAAAATTTACTTGGAATAATTTTGAGGAATGGGAAATAGAATGAAGACTACAAATATTCACAATTTACCTGAGCGTGTAACACGAATGTTGCCAGAGAAATATAAACCTGATCCTAATCGAATGGGAGTTACTCAGTTAATTGATGCCCCACTAATAAGAACATTAATGATAGAAAAGTGGGATGAAATTGAGTATGATATCTCTGATATGCTATCTACTTTAATTGGAATCTCAGTCCATGATCGTGCGGAGAAGTTTGCCACAGAAGATGAAGAAGCAGAACAAAAACTTGAGTTTACTAAAGATTCCAAAGGAGATGAATTTGGTTTGACTCTAGTAATGAAAGCAGATAATGTCTTTCAAAGTGAGATTCGAGATACCAAGACAAAGGCAGTTGGTTTCAAGAATTTTGGGCTCCAAAAAGAAATTGAGCAAATGAATTGTTATGCCTGGGGCCAGCGAATGTCATTTAATGAAATAGATAAGCTAGTTCTTGACGTCTATTATCGTGACTGGAAGTTATCTAAAGCTACCTATGATAAAGATTATCCTGAGATTGCTTATGAAGAAATTGAGTTACCTTTGTGGACATTTGAACAGCAAGAAGAATTTATTTGGAGTAGACTACAACTTCATAAAGATCAACCAATGTTTTGTTCTAATACAGATAAATGGAAGAAAGAAGACTCCTTTGCAGTAATGGTTGGAAATCGTAAACGGGCAGAACGTGTTCTAGCTTCAATAGGAGAAGCACAAAAATGGATTAAAGAAAATGGACGTGGAGATAGGATTGATATTCGTAAAGGAGATTGCATTCGTTGTTCTAACTATTGTAATGTAAGAAGTGTTTGTCCAACTAGTGATAAATGTCAAGCTAAATTTAAAGCTAAGTTCAAAGGAGAAAGACATGAGTATTGATAGTAAGATTGAACAGTGTGAAAAGGATATCGAATCTTTGCAGAAGAATCTTGTTGAGTTGAAGAAGGAGAAAGATAATAAGAATGTATTCAAGTGTGGAGTTTATAAAAAGAATGGACAAAAGTATTTGCTTGGTTTTTCTTGGGCCGATAAAAAGTATTTAACGCTGTATAATTATGAGGGGCATTATTTTACCCCCTCATTTGAGTGTACTTGGGTAGATGTTACTAATG
>CAYVIQ010000091.1:0-101 GCA_964451595.1 Candidatus Woesearchaeota archaeon | reverse complement strand
TTCAAAGGAGAAAAGTGATGTGGAAAGTATATCATGCTTGGAGGTTGAATGATACTGACTCAAAGTATATGAGTGAATTTACTTATGTTGGAAATCTTTAG
>CAYVIQ010000090.1:0-1833 GCA_964451595.1 Candidatus Woesearchaeota archaeon | reverse complement strand
TGTTTTTAAATCTTGTCGACTACCGTTGGGTGATGGAAATTATTTAATTCAAGAAAAAGCGAGCTCATTCTCTGATCAATCATATCAAGAGAATCCCAATGATAATTCTTTATTCGCTCGCTTGTCTTATTATATTCATAAAAAACAATAAAAACAAATAAACAAATAAACAAAACTAAAATTAATAATTTAAATTTACTTTTGAATAATTGTTTTGCCTCTTTATTTTTCATTTTAATCTTTCTTTCTCAAAACTTTTTCTTTAAATTCTTCATCAAAGCAACTTCCTTTTTTCTTCTCAATACAGCGCCTTTGACTTTGTCTAGTTTTTTATCAAGAAGTTTTTTCTTTCGGGACAGCTTTATTCTTTGCTCTTCAACCAACTTCTTTTGAGATTCAATTGCTTTAAGTTTTTGATTCATCTCGATAGCCACTTCATCAACAAGTTTGGAAACTTTTTCAATCTCTTTTTTAGAATCTTTTAATCCCAAAAGATTTCCATTCGTTTTTTTCAAATCATCTTTCAAAATTTTTTGAATTTGTTTCCCAAAAGAACTAATTTTTCTATTAAGATAATCTCTATCCTTCTTAATAAAATGCTTTCCCTTTAATACTTTCATCTCACTAAGTTCAAGAAGTTTTTTTCGAATTCTTATTATATCTATTGATTCTTTCATTCTCTCAGCCTCCTTTCAGTTATCCTTAGAATTTCTCTTATCCAAGAAAATAATCCCTTATTAGTCTTAATTTTTGCCTTACGCAAATTCATCACCTTTTTGGTCAACAATTCATTTCTTTGCTTATTCTTCCATTCAAAATATTTCGTATTTTTTGTTTTCTTATGTCTTTTTGTTTTAAAAATGAATCTTGCAACAATAAAAAATATAATTATTCCAATAATACCTATAACAAACCAAATCCAATTTTCTTTTATAGAATCGGCTATATCTATCTTTTCTCTAACCTCAAATTCCTGTCTAAATTCATCGAAGACATCAACGTTATACAAAGTATATAATATTGCAACATACTTCCCATCAGACAAATCACCTAAACCATTCTCGACAAATCTCCATCGCATAACTTCTTCAGTTGTAACAGTAACATTACCATCAGCATGATATATTTCATTCCCTGCAGAATCTAAAATAATAAAGGTTAAATTAACAAAAGTCGGAACAAATCCAAAACTTTCAAAAGTAATTACTCCAACAAGTTCATTAACAGATTGTATTGTTGAATCATCCAAATTCCAAGTTATATCAAAAAGTTCTGACGGAATTCCAGATTCAACTTCTTCAACTTCTTCAGTTGTCTTTACACATTTTCCGTTAATAATTTCATATCCTGCACTGCAACTTCCTCCACTTCCTCCACTAGAAGTTGTTTCTTCCTCAACCACTGGCGCAACATATTCTTTTATGCTAAATCCGCTAAAAGTAGAAGTAGAGTAACTAAAATAATTTCCTGCTGTATTTTGGACAGCAGCAGAAGTTACATCAGCAAAAGCCGCATTGCAACTTCTACCAGCAAAATTATAATCACTACACTTCCAAAGTTGCAAATTACCTTCAGTTGTATAACCGCTAGTTCCATAACCAAACACAACCTCAGATAAATCAAACAAATAATTAGTATCGACACCATAAGTCACAATATAATCCGTTAAACTCTTATGCTTATCAAGCCTAATCGAACTATTCAAATTAGCACTCAAATTGACACCCCTCATAGTCAAATTCATCGTCCCATTAAACGCATTAATAAATAACATATCATACTTAATATCCGGAACACTTGCACTAAAACTCTCATTAGAAGTCTTCTCATAAA
>CAYVIQ010000089.1:0-1837 GCA_964451595.1 Candidatus Woesearchaeota archaeon | reverse complement strand
TTAGTAGATTATGGTTTTACAATTTGTAGAGAATGGATCAATCGGGGATATAAAGATACATGCTTTGACAAAATAGCAAAAATTATTCAAACTATTCCTAAAGTCTGGCCTGGAATGTATCCCCCATTTATCGGAAATGATCGATTTCATCTTTCACATCAAGTAGCTTTGTTTGTCAAGAAACCAGAACATTATTGTAAGTATTTTGGATGGCTGGATTCAGAAGAGATTAACTATTTTTGGCCGGAGTAGTTATGAAAAAGACGGCACGGATCATAGTTACATTAGCTTGTGATAAATCCTGTGAGTATTGTGCAAACAAGATTCTAAATGTAAAGGAGATTGCTATTCCCATTAAATCTGCTTTTGATATTCCGCCTCATGAGGAATATGTTATCACTGGAGGAAATCCTTTATTGTACCCTGAGTTAGATTCTTTTTTGGACGATTTAATAAATTCAAAACGAAAAGAATCAGCTATTTTTTCAGATTTGTATATTTATTTGTCAAGATTTAATGCGTGGGCGGCTGATCTTTTAGAGGAATACAGCTTTAATGGGCTAACATATACACTTCACAAAAATACTTCTACAAATGAATTAATTGAATTTCAAGACTTTCAAGACTGGTTAAAATACACTAAATTACATAATATTATGGACATGATTCAACAAAATTGTCGACTGACAATTCATCCAGAACAGTATTATGGTATCCCAATTGATTTAAGTCTTTGGTCAAAAATTGAAACTCCCTTCAAAATGGATGAAACTACTTGTTATTTACCAGAGAATGAGGATTTATATATTTTGGAGAGTTAAATGATTAGTCCTGATAAATGGAAAGCTGAAATGATAGAGGCAGTTAGAATTCTATTTATGAAAGGTAAAGTTTCAGTAGATGAAGCTGGGAAGTTGATTGCATCGGTTAATAAGCCTATTAAAAATGTGAGGTGATTTATGTGCCAGTGTGGTAGAAGTTGTAGACAAGAAGAATTAACAAGTATTATTTGTAATTTTGACGGAGATAATTTAGCTGAATGGCAAGAAACTCTCAGAGATTTAAGAAAAATTGATGCTGATATTCCTGAAGATGGTGATACTTATAAGCTATCATATATGGATGAGAAGCAAGGAAAGAGATTCAAAACTCGGACGGGAAAATTTATTAAGAAGTTCTTTGGAGAGGGAAGAACAGATAAAGAGATTCAAGAACTTGTAAGCAAGATCAATACTAATTTTTGGATCACAGAATCAGATATTAAAATCTATGAAGGAGAAGAACTTAGACGACACTATCTTAGTAGTGTTTCTGGAATTAGTTCCTGCATGGCTTATGAAGAAACTCAACCATTTCTGGATATTTATGTTGACAATCCGAATAAAGTAAAACTATTGTTTGTTAATGCTGCGGGTAATTCTGCTCGGGCTTTAGTCTGGTTTGCAAATGAAACGGCTTATGTAGATAAAATCTACGGTGGTTCTGATACTTGCAGAAAAGCAATTGAGAATTATCGTGAATCAAAAGGCTGGAAATCTCAAAAAGATATTTATGATGATAGTGTGGAACTTGAGATGAAGATTCGGAATGGATTAGATTCTTACTGGCCTTACATTGATTCTATGATGTGGGTAACTATATTGTCGAACAATAAATGTCGTTTAAGCTCAAGAAGTGGAGATTATGAAGCATCTTATACAGAAGGTAGAATTAATGAAATTTATTGCTGTGGCTGTGATGAGACAATAGATGGAGAGATTTATCGAGTAGATGGAGATATTTACTGTGAAAGTTGTTATGACAACATCTTCTTTACTTGCCCACGATGTGAAACAGA
>CAYVIQ010000088.1:0-1838 GCA_964451595.1 Candidatus Woesearchaeota archaeon | reverse complement strand
AGATTTATTTTAGATGATCGAAAATTGGAAATTATATTTGGATTGATGGACAATGATTGACAAAAGATCAGACAGACAAAAACATTTATTGATTCAACTTTGTTACTGGTACTATGTAAAGGGAGAACCACTTGTCTCGGATAAAACATATGATGGATTATTTGATGAATTAAAAAACATGGAAAAAGCTTTTGGCCCCGATAAAGATTCTCCAACTCAAATAATTTGGGGGGATCGAGAAGATCAATATCCCGCATGGGCCAAAGAAAAAGAATTAATCACGATAAAATATGATTTAAAAGACTGGATTTCTTTAATGAAAGTTAATAATGATTGAAAATTGGAAATTATACAAGGTCTATAACAAAAGGACTTTATTTTTCTGTCCGTGGCATGAGTCACAGAAAGGAACTGCCGATCTCGATGTTACGATTGAAGGACCATACTCTGGTAAATATTTCTGTTATGGGTGTCATAAGTGTGGTGAAGTTCCAATGTCAGACGTAGAAAAACTTAGGAAATTACGGGGACAATATAAGAATGAACCCACTAATATTAATTGGAGCCGACTTAATCAGACCTACATCTCACAGAGAATGTTGAACAAAGTATCTTCTCCATTGAAAGTTAATCTTTCTACAATGATTAAGTTAGAGTGGGGCTGGGACAGTGTAGCCAGTACTTTTCCAGAACGTAATGAGAAGGATGAAGTCATTGGAATTCTACGTAGATTTCCTGATCGAAACAAAGGTGTAGTCAGTGGAAGTAAACGTGGGATCACCATACCAAGAATAAAGTTTGATCCTTCCAAAAAGCTGCATATTTGTGAGGGCTGCTCTGATCTGAGTGTTATTTTGGAATGCAAAGCACAAGGAATTGCAAGACCAAACTCAAATAGCTGTAATAAGATGATTATAAGTTGGTGTTGTCTGCATAATATAGAAACTATTACTATTATAGGAGATTGTGATAGACCAGGAATGGAAGGTGCAGTTGAATTGAAAAATAAATTGGACAATGTAAGAATGGAATATGATATTCAACCTGCATTTAAAACTGAGATCAAATATCCAGAACCATTCAATGATCTCTACGATTTTTATTGTGACAAAGGTTTGGAGGAAGTTAAGAAATGGTTAAGCTGACAAATAAAGGTGGAAAGAACTGTGCAATATCCTTATACAAGGATGGTCTTCTAGAGATTTGTATTAGCAGTAGTGAGAATCTGAGCAGTATAGATTTCTATTCCTTTGTGAATAAAGAAGAACTCAAGAATACTATAAGGATGCTCGAAGATGAAACCACTTAATATAAAACGAATAACAAATGAATATTGCTTGGCAGCATATTGTCCAAAATGTGAAACTCATTTTAGAGTGGAGGCATTAACTCCTTGGACTGATGATTATGGGAGTGATTGGTATGAACCTGTAGAACAGCGAGTAAGATATTGTTATTGGTGTGGAGAAAAGTTAGATGCCCATAAAACCAAAGAGTGCTAAGCAGAAAGGTAAAAACTTTGAACGCCAAATAGCCAAAGCAATAAGCAAAGCTTTTAACTATGAAAAAACTAGACGAACACCAATGTCAGGAGCTTTGCCAGATTGGAAAGGAGATATTGCTTGTCTTCCACCTGAGATTGAAGACCTCTGTATTGAATGTAAATGTCAAGAGACTATGAAGTTCTGGCAATGGATGGCTCAAGCTGAAAGAGAATCAGGAAGTAGAACTCCAGTACTTATGTTTACTCGTAATCGAAGTCCAGTATATGTAACAATGGAATTTAATGATTGGTTGAATCTAATATTGGAAGCAAGGAGAGACAAATGAAAGTTTAT
>CAYVIQ010000087.1:0-1861 GCA_964451595.1 Candidatus Woesearchaeota archaeon | reverse complement strand
CCATTAGTCCAACGGCTAAGACGACTCGTTTACACCGAGTAGACCGAGGTCCGACTCCTCGATGGACCATTTTTGTTGAAAGGAGGTTAAAATGAAAAAGAAAAAGAGTGTGAGAAAGCCTAAGATGTCTGAGGCGTGTTGTGATTATTCTAAGCGAGATTGTTCTAAAGGTTGTTTTTATGGCCTTGGATTTATTGGTGCTGCGATTTATTACATATCAATGGCTCCTGGTTTTTGGATGGGTGTTCTTGGAGTTTTGAAGGCATTAGTTTGGCCAGTGTTCCTTGTATTTGAATTGCTTAAATATATTGGAGCATAAGTATTTGAATTATTTTTATTTTTATGTTATTTATAACTGCAGGATTTATGAAAAGCTAATAGAATAATTTTTAAATTCTTTATTTTTAGTTTTTTTAAGCGTGAGTAGTATAGTGGTTAGTATATGTCGTTGCCACAAATTTTGTTTGCAGAAACGATGTGACCCGGGTTCGAGTCCCGGCTCGCGCATCTTTTATATTAGTAACATTTAAAAGTTATTTATTCTCCTCTTTCTTATGGTCTCTAACAATGATATTCCTGAAATGAATCTTGGAAATTATTCGTCTAAGTCATCTGTTGTTCCAAATCAAAATGATTCTCAGACCAAGAAAGATATGGAGAAAACCAAGAAAGAAATTGAGAAATTAAAGAATTTTATTGTTAAGAAATATAATTTTGTTCAGGCTGTTAGTGTTGTTCCACCACAAACGGTTAAATCCTTTATTGAAGAAGAAGTTGGAGACGATTTAAAAAAAGAACAGTTTGAAAAACTTTCTAAAAAAATTCATCTTAATATTGTTGTTCCAGATAATAAAGAGAAAAAGATTCCTGAGATTAAGAAAGCTATTGTTGAACAAATTGAAAAGGCGAAACAGGATGTTTGGATTTATGTTAGAACACCTTCGGAAATTTGGGAACTTTGCTTTGATTCTAAGTTTGAGCTTTATTCTGGAATTGCAATGTCTTTTCCACTTTATGATAAAGGATTTTTGGGAGCGATGAGAGTTGCAGAAATTCACAAATCGATGGTTGTTCAGAAGTTCGAGAAGTATGTTGTAAGTTATGTTATGGGTGGAAGTCTGATTCGAGGAGATGCTGTTAAAACTTCTGATGTTGATGTTTTTATTATAATTAATGATACCGATGTAAAGAGAATGCCCCGGTTGGAATTGAAAGAAAGGTTGAGGAGTATAATTTACCAATACGTGGGCGAGGCTGGTGCGATTGCAGGAGTTCAGAATAAACTTGAGCCACAGATTTATTTGTTGACTGATTTCTGGGAAGCAGTAAAAGATGCACATCCAGTTATGTTTACTTTCATTAGAGATGGTGTCCCAATTTATGATAGGGGAACTTTCATGCCTTGGAAAGCTTTATTGAAGATGGGGAAGTTGAAACCTTCACCTGAAGCTATTGATATGTTTATGTCAATGGGAGATAATACAACGAAGAGAGCAGAGAGAATGTTAATGGATATTGTAATGGGTGATATTTATTGGGGTGTTATAACTCCTTCACAAGCATTGTTAATGTTGTATGGTTTGCCACCTCCAACACCAAAATCTGTTGTTGGAGATATGAAAAGAATTTTCTTGGATAAGGAAAAGATGCTTGAGAAAAAATATATTGATATTCTTGAAGAGATTGTTATAAAGTATTACAAAGGTTATGAGCATGGAAAAGTTAAGAAAGTTACTGGAAAGGAAGTTGATAAATTACTTGGAGATATGGAAGATTATGTGAAACGGATGAAAGAACTTAGAGAACAAATTGATAAACGAGCACAGGAAAAAACTGTTGAACAGATTTATGGAGATGTTTT
>CAYVIQ010000086.1:0-1865 GCA_964451595.1 Candidatus Woesearchaeota archaeon | reverse complement strand
ATGGTGAATACAATTGATATGCAAGATTTAAGATATCTCAATTTATTTAATAAAATTACAAGAATTGATACAAAATATTGTTTTGAATACAATAATACAATTTATTTTTGTGTGCCAAAGAATTTAATTCGTAAAGCAATTGGTCCGGATGGCAGAAATATAAGACGAATTAGTGAAACGATTAGAAAGAGGGTTAAAGTTGTTCCGATTCCTCGAGGTATTGAAGATGCTAAATATTTTATAGAAGCTGTTGTAGATCCTGTTCAGATAAAAGAAATCGAGATTAATGAGAATGAAATTATCCTTGGAGGAAATGTCCAAACAAAAGCTGCGTTGATTGGAAGGAACAAAACTCGATTAGTTCAAATGCAAGAAATAATTAGAGATTTCTTTAAGAGAGAATTCAAGGTTCAATAATTTTATTTCTTATACCAGTAAATCAAATCAAAATGTGATTTGTATAATGAAATAAATAATTAGAGATTTTTAAAATAGGATTTAGTACATTCCAGGGGGTTTTACATCTCTACAAATTTTCTCAACTAAAGTTATTGCCTTGGGATTACAATTTTGAGTCATTCTATTTTCAGTTAAATAATTGCAATAACATTCCCATAAATTTACATATTCAAGATCTTTTAATGAGTTAATTATCTTTTTACGTATTTCAAATTCTCTTTCAGAATAACAATCAAAAATTCTTAATTTATCAATCTCTTTTTCAAAAACCATATTATCTCATGTTATGTTTATTTTTATTTTTTATTGCGGTAAAGGATAAGAATTTTCATAGTAAGCTTTAAAAACTAATTTCGTTAAGAATATCTGATGGGATTAAAGAACGCCGTTAAGAAATTGAAAGATCGAAGAAAATTTAGATGGAAATCTAGAAAATATAAAGTCCAAACTTTGGATTTGTATGCTAAGTCTGATCCTTTGGAATGTGCTAATCAATCTAAAGTAATTGTTCTTAAGAAAGTTCAAAAGGAAGCTAAGCAGCCAAATTCAGCGATGAGAAAGTGTTGTACTGTTCAGTTAACTAAGAACGGAAAAAATGTTACAGCTTTTATTCCAGGGAATCTTGCACAGAAATTTATTGATGAACATGATGAAGTTATGATTGAAAGAATTGGGGGAAAACAGGGACGAAGTAAAGGAGATATTCCAGGTGTTAGATATAAAGTAATTAAAGTAAATGACCAGCCGTTAGAAAGATTATGGTTAGGTAAGATACAGAAGGGTAGAAGATAAAATGACAGAACAAGACATAAAACAAAGAATGAATTTCAAATTATTTGACAAGTATGATGTTTCGCAAATTGAAATAAAAGATCCTGGATTGAAAATTTCAATAAATCTTGAACCAAAACTTTTGGTAAAATCTGAAGGTCGAAATGTTGTGAAGTTCGGACAGGTTAGGGTCAATGTTGTTGAGAGATTAATGAATAAACTTGCTACTGCAGGTCATCGAGGTAAGAAACACAAAATTGAGAAAGGTGATTCTTCAGGCAAATATGTTAAAAACATGAAAATTGTTTTGGAAGCATTTGAACTAATTGAGAAAAAGACTGGAAAAAATCCTGTTGAAGTTTTGGTTAGAGCAATTGAAAATTCTGCTCCTCGGGAAGAAGTTACAATGATTGAGTATGGTGGTGCAAGATATCCTCAGGCTGTTGACTGCTCACCAATAAGAAGAATCAATTTATCTTTGAAACATATTGCTCAAGGAGCTTCAGATAAAGCATTTAACAAAAAGAAAACTTTTGCACAAGGTTTAGCTGATGAAATAATTATGGCTTCTGAGGAGAATGGTGAAAGTTTTGCTCTCCGAAAAAGAAAAGATGCCGAAGCTCAGGCTGACTCTG
>CAYVIQ010000085.1:1565-1915 GCA_964451595.1 Candidatus Woesearchaeota archaeon | reverse complement strand
AGATGAAACCAAGTCACAAAGTTTATGAAAAGGACGTCGTGAATGTTATAAATTTATTTCAGGTTGTTGTAATAATTTTAGCTTTTGTAATCTCTGGAAATATCTGATTTCATAATGTTTTTAAATGAATCTATCATTACTCCAGAATGTCGGAAGATCTTCAATTTAATCTTAATAGTATCAAACAAGTTTTTAATAAAGTCTTAAACTGGTTCAAGAAAGACAAAGTCAGAATAATTCTTCCCCTTGTAATACTTAGTGCTATCATTGTAATTGGCGTTTTAATAAGAGTTCAGAATATTTCTCTGCTGAAAGATGCGACAACAGGAGAGTATATCCCTCTCGCACTG
>CAYVIQ010000085.1:0-1555 GCA_964451595.1 Candidatus Woesearchaeota archaeon | reverse complement strand
TGGCGCAGACAATTGTACAAACGGGAGGACTTCCCGCAGTCGACAGTTATAGAATTATCTCCGGAGGTGTTGGGTTCTCAAAAGAACTTACACCATGGATTGTAGTTGGATTATACAGAATTATTCATGTGTTCAGCAGTAATATTACATTGCCTTTTGTAGACATAATCTCTCCCCTAATTATATTTGCCTTCGGTATGGTTGCATTTTACTTCCTTGTGTACAAGTTAACCAAATCAAAAATTACTTCTCTTATTAGCTCAGCGTTTCTGTCAATAATTCCAACATATTTGTACAGAACCATGGCAGGATTCTCGGACCACGATGCATTGGGGATGGTAATGTTCTTTTCAACTCTTCTTTTATATTCTGTTGCACTAAACAAGTTTTATAAGAATAAAGAAGAAAAACCAAAAAAGAAGAGAATAATAAATGCGGGTCTTTTTGGAGCAGGGGTGGGGATTCTAACTGCGCTTACTCTTGCGAGTTGGGGAGGAATCGCCGGATTTATTCCGATGATTATTCCGCTTAGTTTCCTTCTGGTCTGGATGATCACAATAAAAGACTTTGATTCCGGAAAGAAAAAACTTCCTGAACTTTTAATATTTTATCTGTCTTTTGTTTTGTTCAGCATTCTTTCTGCAGTAATTTATGGATTTGAATTAAATAGTGTCCTTAGTAAATTCCTGCTTAGTTCAACAAGTTTATTGGAAGGGTTTATCCTTTTATTTGTCATTGTAGATTTTTTGATTGTTAAATATTCAAACAAAATTCCAGTTAAGAAAATTCAGAAAAGCCATATTTTATGGGGGCTTGGAATTACCGTTGTGTTAGGGATTGCAGCGCTTACAGTTTTCCATGGAGGTTTCGGTTTTATAGGAACAATAACAAATGCTCTGTTACATCCTTTTGGAACAGAAAGAGTTAGCTTAACTGTTGCAGAAAATGCACAACCATACATCTCTGATTGGATTTCTCAAACAGGTCCCATATTCTTCTGGCTCTTCTTCGCAGGTTTGGCGACATTTGGAATAAATCTCTCTTCAGGAATAAAAAGTAAAAAAAGAAAGATAGGATTTGTGCTCCTTTGGATTCTTCTCATATCAGGCATGTTATTAAGCAGACTTTCGTCAACTTCAATGTTGAATGGAACAAATTTTTTGAGTCGACTATTTTATTTTGGGAGTATGATTATTTTTGCAGTGTATTGCATTAATCTTTACATTAAAGAAGATTTGAAAATTCCTTCAGGATATCTAATTTTATTTTCTTCAATGATATTTATGTTAATTGCAGCAAGGGGGGCCGCTAGATTAATTTTTACGGTCACACCTTTCGCATGTATTTTTGTAGGAGTTCTTATCTTTAATATTGGAAGTTATTTGAGAAAAAAGAGTAAAGACGACCTTTTAAGAATGATGCTCATTATTACAATTATAGGTGTTCTTGTTGCGTCAATAATTAGTTTTAGTAATTTTGCGAATTCTTCAATAACACAGGCAAAATACACTGGACCAAGTGCAACAAGTCAGTGGCAAAATGCAATGAAATGGGT
>CAYVIQ010000084.1:0-1983 GCA_964451595.1 Candidatus Woesearchaeota archaeon | reverse complement strand
ACGGGCTGCGCGCCGGCGCCCTGGCTCGGAGGATCGGCGGCGGGCCAAGCACCCCCGACCACCCCGGTCGACCAAACTAGCCCGGCGAACCCGCCCGCGGGCCCTTCCGACATTACTCCCCGCCAACCGCCGGCGGCCGAGACCAAACCTTGCGAGGACGCGCGGATACTGGCCCGCGTCGGCCCCGAGGTGGTCCTGGTCGGCGACGTGATTGCGCTGGTCGTGGACGCGCAACTCAAAGATCTAGACGAGCCTATTCCCGAGGAGTACCGTGAACGAATCCTAAAGATGGCGTTGCCCCGCGCCATCGTCACGAAAATGATGTATCTCGAAGCAAAGCGCGAAATCCCCGAAGAGAACTTCCCCCACGTCGAGAAGGAACTCCGCGGCATCTTCTATCAGAAGGGAATTCCCCAGATGATGAAGCGGGCAAAGGTCTCGACGGTGCCCGAGCTATCGAAGAAGCTGACTGACCTGGGCACATCGCTCGAATGGCAACAGCAACTCTTTTTCGAGCGGGCCTTGGGCCAGCAATGGATGAGCATGCAAGTGAAGCTCGACGAGCCGGTGAGTCCCGAGGCCATGCTCGGCTACTACCGCGAGCACGCGACCGACTACGATCATCCGGCCCGCGCGCGGTGGGAGGAGCTGATGGTCAGCTTCGCCAAGAGCCCGAGCCGCGAGGCGGCCTACCAGCGGCTAGCCCAGTTGGGCAACCAGGTCAAGGACGGGCTGCCGTTTGCCGAGGCCGCGCGTCGCGGCTCCGACGGCGTGACGGCGGCCGACGGCGGCGCGCGCGATTGGACCACCCGGGGCAGCCTCGTGTCGGAGAAACTCGACGCCGCCCTGTTCGGCCTGCCAGTCGGCGCAATGAGCCCGATTGTCGAAAGCGACGTTGGCGTGCACATCGTCCGCGTGGCTGAGCGCCAGGATGCCCATCGGACGCCCTTTGCCGACGTGCAGGAGGAGATTCGCAAGAAAATCCAGAACGGGCGGGGCGACGAGAAGGTCCAGACGTACGTCGCGCGGCTAAAGGATTCAACGCCGGTCTGGACAATCTACGACGAGGCCGTCGCCAGGAAAAACACCCGCGAATCCGGCGACAAACCGCGGCGACGGTAGGGTTTCGCCACCGAAAGAGCACGTCTATTGACTGCGGGGGCTATCCAAATGCGAAAACCCGCAAAACTACTATTGGCTGCGTGGGGCTTGCAGCTTGCATCCATTCCCACGTCAATCTATCTGAGTTACCACTCTGCCTGTCCTACCCAGCCACTCTGCAAACATTCAACACAGTGTTTTCCGCATGAGTTCCCATTCTACTTCTATTATATTTCCTCTGCCATCAGCATTGCGCTCATAGTGTATCATCTGCTCCTTCTCTCTACTTGGAGATTTCGCATCCTCTCGTTTCTTGTGAATTGCGTTCTGGCGTTTGGAGCTTATGTGAGCGCAATCTGCCTGTATCTTTCGCTTGGACACTGGCACAAATAGGTACGGACGCCGTGACAGAAGGATACCACGTTCGTCGGAAGTATGCCGCGTTGCCCAAAGGTACGGACGCGACGAGCTCGTGAACCTAACACACGCTACCCTGCCCCTTCACTCTTCCTCCCCCACCCGTCCCACGTAAAGCTGTAGAATCTGGCTCTGCACCCGAATGGCCCGGAGCAAAACCCAGATCTCTTCCATCGAAAACATGGCCGGATCGGTTCGGGCGAGTTCCTCAAGATCCTCGGTCATGGCCGCGTGCTGATCGGTGGCGGCCTGCAGACGCATGCCCATCTCCTGCCACGCCTCTGCCAGGGCGTCCTCGTCGTCGAGCCCGTCGATCCCCTCGACGTGATTGGCCAGCAGCAAGCAGAGCCTCGCAATATCGCGAGGATTTGCCTCGGGCTGCATCTGCTCAATCCTCTCGGCCAGATCGTGACAGGTCAGGGGCATGGGGGGATAGGGATTAGGGATTGGGGATTAGGGATTGGG
>CAYVIQ010000083.1:0-2012 GCA_964451595.1 Candidatus Woesearchaeota archaeon | reverse complement strand
TCTTTTGAAATGACCTGCGGGAGCTTCTTTTCTCTTTTCATTAAAGGAATCTCATCCGAAGTAAATGGTTTTTTCAAGACTTCCGAAAAGAAAAACTTCAGCGACATTTGCCTTAATCTTAAAGTGTTTCTCGCTTTTTCCGTTGACAACAAATAAGACTTAACCGCTACATTGTCGAGGTTTAATCTACTTTTGTCAATGAAATCCAAAAACTTCCCAACATTGTAAGAATAAGATCTTATTGTTTGCGGGCTGAAGCCCCTTAATCTGCATCTTTCAACAAGTTTATCAATAAAATTCTGTCTCGCAATGAGATAACTCATATTGCGACAAACCCTTAAAATTATATAAAAACTCGTTGGAATTTTGGAGTGATAATTAGAAGATAAATAAAATGGCGACAAATTTGTAGATGTAATAAGTGTTAGTTTCAATTTTTGAGAATGCCTAAGAGTTAGAGTTCAAACAAAGAAATAGGAAATAATATTTTTTCTCCCACCCAATAGGAGAGACGCGCGCAGTTTTCTTTTCAAGAAAACTAGATAGCAAAAACTTCGTTTTTGAATTTATAGGGGATTTCCTTAGTCCTACGGACAGATAGTCTCGGCTTCGCCTCGCAGAAAAACTTCTTTTATCCGACCAACGAAAACCACAACGAAATTAAAATTTCGCATAACCAGGGATAAAAGGTTCGTTTCACTCACGCAAATTTTTCATTAATAGGGGAGTTCCTAATCCTTCGGATAGATAGTTCGGCTTTCGCCGAAATAATTATAAGGTCTAAAACCATTTTCTTTTTATGGTTGAAACATCACAAGAAAAATTGTTTAAGCAAATTCTTGATTTGACTCCAATAATTGAAATTGAAGAAAAAGAAGAGGGTTTAACTTATTCTGGAAAAAGAAGGGAATATATTTTAATCAATGGAAACAAAATTAATTTTCATAATTTTAAAGCACATTTAGATACAATACAAAAAAGGAATTATCTTAATAATTTTTGCCTTTATGAAATATCAAAAGATTGTGACAATAAAGATAATATAACTAAAAAAGAAGTGGAATTTTTAGATAAAGAGAAAAATAATTATCTTCCAAATTTTCTTATTCAATGCGAATATTTTTTATTTTCAACAAAAACTATTTTTGATACAATATTTAAAATTGTTAAATATATTTTTCCAAATACAAGACACAAGGGTTTTGGAGAAATTGAAAATTGGCAAAGTGGAGAGATAATGAACGATTTAATTTCTAATAATTTAGATTGGTTTGTTGAATTTAACAATTTAAGAAATAGATTAACTCATGATACAATTGCAGGAATTTCTACAAGTATTCAACATAAAGCAAAAGAAGGAACAATCACTTATTCAAAAAGAAATTTAAATGTAAGAAAAGATGACGAACAGGGAGGAGAGATGTTTCAGTTGCCTGATTATTTTGAAAAATGTTTTTCTAAAACAAACAAAGTAATAAATAATTTTTATGAGCTTTTACTAAAGCAAAAAATAGAAGGAAATTCTATTTCTTAGGAGCCAAAACAATTTTCCCACTTTCAACCTTAACATCAAACTTTTTTGTTTTGGCTAAAGTTGGCAATGCTTCAATTATAATTTTTGGCAAAGTTACAACATAAGTGGTATATGTATTTTTACCTTGTTTAGAAATTCTTTCTTGTAATTTTACTTCTACCATAACGCATTAATTAGTGTAGTAAACTTTAAATAGAATATATTGCATTAATTAATGTATTAAAAAAAACAGGATTAAGTTTAAATAATATTGCAACCAATAAAAAATAAGATGACAAAGAAGAAACAATCAAACAAAAACCTAAAGATTATTTTATTTACTCTGGGAGGAATTGTTCTTCTTGCAGTAATTTTATTTTTTGCTTTAAATATTAAAAATAATACTCCTAAATATGTTGGAGATTTCTCTATAACTTCTGCTGACTCAAATAATTTAGAAGTTAGATTTGGGTTTTTCAATGAAAAGAAAGAATATGTA
>CAYVIQ010000082.1:0-2026 GCA_964451595.1 Candidatus Woesearchaeota archaeon | reverse complement strand
GGAAAGGTATAGAGATTATGGAAATGTCTAATTCATTTTTTACTTCACATAAAAAACCTGTTCGGATGATCCAGATTGGAGAGGCTTCGTGTATGGCTTTGAGCAAACTTTTAATTAAAGAAGGAGTTGATAATATTATTGCACTTGATGAAAGGACGACGAGAATTATGATTGAGAAACCTCAAAATCTTAAAGAACTTTTAGAAAGGAAACTTCATACAAGAATTGATGTCAAGAAAAGTTCATTTGAATATTATAAAGATTTTAGAGTAATCCGTTCGGCAGAGATTTTGTATGTTGTGTGGAAAAAGGATTTACTTGATTTGAAAGATGGAAATTTGCTTTTAGATGCTCTTCTTTATGCTGTTAAGTTTAAAGGCTGTGCAATAAGTTCTGACGAAATTGAAGAAATAAAACAAATAAAATGAAAAAGAAGATATTTATTATTGTTGGACATCCCTCAAGGGAAAGTTTATGTAAAGCTATTGGAGAAAAATATTCTGAAGGTGCCTTGAGTTCAGAAAGAACAGTTAGAATTTGTTATCTTTCTGAATTAAATTTTAATCCAAATCTTGAGAATGGTTATAAAAAGGAACAACAACTTGAGAAAGGATTATTGGATTTCCAAGAAAATATTCTATGGGCAGATCATCTTGTTTGGATTTATCCTATTTGGTGGGGTTCGTTTCCTGCAAAATTAAAAGGATTAATTGATAGAACAATCCTTCCAGGCTTTGCGTACAAGTTTGAAAAGAGATCAATACTTCCAAAAAGATTTCTTAAAGGAAAAAGTGCAAGAATTATAACCACCCGAGGAGGTTCAAGAATATTTTATTTTGGTTCATTAAGTTTTCCAGGAATGATTATGAGGAGATTTATTTTAAATTTTACTGGATTTTTTCCAATTAGAATAAAGAATTTTTATTCTACAAATAAAATTTCTAAAGAAAGATCGGAGAAGATTTTTAGGAAAGTTTTTAGACTTGGAAAGCGAGGTAAATAAATCTGCGAAACTATTAAAAATAGTTCTTTTTTAGATGATTTACGGGTGCGTAGTACACTGGTAGTATGGCTGCCTCCAGAGCAGCAGAAGGGAGTTCGATTCTCTCCGCGCCCATTTTTCTAAATAATTTTATAATTTTTTCAAAATCCCAAAACTTATAACTTCAATTTTTTTAATTAAAATATGAAATTCATCGATATACATTCACATCTTGAATCATGCAAAGATATTCCTAAAATTATTAAGGATTGTAAAGATGAAGAAATTATTATTGTGACCTGTGGAACAGATGTTGAAAGCAATAGGAAAACTCTTGAGCTTAAGAATAAATATTCTGAAATTGAGATTTGTCTAGGAATTTATCCTCTTGATTCTTTGAAAATGTCTGATGCTGAGATTGAAAAAGAAATTGATTTTATTCGTGGTAATAAAGACAAAATATTTGGTATTGGAGAAGTTGGTTTGGATAAACATACTATAAATGATTGTGAGAGTTTTGAAATTCAAAAGAAATTTTTTAGGAAATTTGTTGAGTTAGCTAAAGAACTAGGTAAACCAATTTTTGTTCATTCTCGTGAAGCGGAAATTGAAACTATTGAATTTTTGGAAAGTTTTAATCATGATAAAATTGTAATGCATTGTTTTTCTGGTAACATGAAACTGGTTAAAAGGATTGTTGAAAATAATTGGAAATTGAGTATTCCTGCTTCGGTAAAATATAATCCCCATTTTCAAAAAATAATAGAAATAGCTTCTATTGAAAATTTGTTATGTGAAACTGACAGCCCGTTTTTGCATCCAGATAGAGAAAAAGATAATATGCCCATAAATGTCTTGGAGAGTTACAAAAAAATCTCCGAAATAAAAGGGTTAAGTTTGAAAGAAGTTGAAGAGATGGTTTGGAAGAATTTTTTGGGGTTGAGGTAAACTTTAAATAACTCTATGAATTGTTTTTCATATGAAAAACAGTGGGTATCATACGTTTTTTACAAATCTTGCTAATCCTTTGAAAATGGATATTGT
>CAYVIQ010000081.1:0-2067 GCA_964451595.1 Candidatus Woesearchaeota archaeon | reverse complement strand
GGCGTGGTCATCCCACAGGCTCAGGCTGACAAGGTGTGGGTAACTGCGGCCAGGGCATTGACCGACAAGGCTGGGTTCAGCCTGTCCGTGGCCGGTGTTCAGGCTATATGGGATACCCTCCTCACAGCCCTGACCACCGCAGGCACCATCGGGAAAAAGCTGGCTGATTGGGTTATAGGCACCGCTCAAACCGGGGATTCGTTTGCCCGGCTGGGAGCACCTGTGGGCGCCTCAATCTCTGCTGATATCGCCGCGGTACAAACTGATCTTGACAATCCCGACCAATATAAGGCAGATGTTTCGGGGTTGGCGCTTGAGGCCACCCTGACCGCCATTAAGGGAGGAGGCTGGAGTACTCAAACCCTGGTGGCTATATCCGCCTTGGTGGATGACCTAGAATCACGTCTGACGGCGGCCCGGGCCGGCTACCTGGATGAACTGGGGGCAGCTAACCTGCCTACCGATATAGACACTCTGCTGACAAGGCTAACAGCACTCCGGGCCGGGTATTTGGATAACCTCTCGGCTGGAATTCCTGCTATTGGAGCAATAGCCGACCAGGTGTGGGATGAGGCAATAGTTGACCATTTGGGCGCAGGTTCTGCTGGCGAAGCCCTGAATGCTGCTGGTGCTGCTGGTGATCCCTGGATAACGCCTCTTCCTGGTGCTTATGGTGCTGGCTCTGCTGGGAAAATTGTGGGAGACAATCTTGATACTCCTGTTTCGACGGTGGATACTGTTGTTGACGCTATCAAAGCTAAGACGGATAACCTACCAGCAGCACCGGCGATTGAGGGGAATGTCCAGGGTCATGTGGCTGCGGCTTTGACCGCTTATGATCCGCCTACCCGGACCGAAGCCACCGCGGACAAGGCCGAGATTGAAGCCCTTATCGCTAAAGTAAGAGGTGCTGTCTCTAATCGGTTGGTAATTGATCCTGACACTGGGGAGTACATAATCTATGAAGATGATGGTCTAACGCCCATGATCACTGGAATTATCTTAGCAACCGGAAGGAGTACACCAGTATGGCCATAGACACCGAAAGAATTAAATCTATTGCCTCCTGGGGATATCTAGGAGAAGTGGTCGTTGCCGGAATAACTCAAATTCTTGAAGGTCCATTTAGGATAATCATCGAAACTGAATTTTCGGCCTCAGTCATATTAGGTGGAGGTGGAAATGTGAACAAATTGGTTATAAAACAGGGCGAGGTTAAAACCCTTAGCTTTACTGTCCAAACCATTTACGGCGGGGTTATAGACTTGACTGATGCTACCCTACTATTAGGAGTTAAACGTAGGAAAACCGATGCGGTCTATATTTTTTCCCATGAAGATGCCGATTTCGACAAAACCCAAGCGGATATCGGCATCGTGACGGTGGACTTAACCGCCATAGATACCGGTCAAACCGAAGATGATTACTTTGGTGAACTCAAATGTTCATGGGCCGGGCCCCCAGAGGTAATCAACAAAAGTGCAGACTTTATTATCTCTATTAAGCGATCAATAACCTTTTAAAAGATAAGGAGAAACGCTATGTCTGTTTACGTCCCCAACATCGGAGAGAAGGAAGCCCTCAAGGACCTCCTGCTCTCGCAGGCGATTGTCCTGGTCCTCTACAAAAATCTCATTGTCCCGGATGGCTCTACTATTTGGGCCACCCTCGAAGAGATGACGACTGGTGGTGGCCGAGGGTATGCCGAGAAAGTATTGACCAATGACCTCATCGAGACGGCCACTCCCACTGCCAACAAGTGGGCCATATCAATGAATGCCTCGGGCAAAGCCCAGGCGCAGTACCATGACGAGGCCCTGGAATGGGTGTTTCTGGCGGCTGATGTGGCCGATGTGAATACTGTTTATGGAATCGGAGGCTATACCCGGGTCCTGGCCTTCACCGCCGGCCTCCAGCCGATCAAGGTGGGGGATGTGATTCGCCAGGGGGCGGCTTGCGCCATCGTCACGGGCGTCAATGTTACCTCCGGCTCCTGGTCGCTCGGCACCGCTGCCGGGGACCTCTACATTAAAGACCAGTCCGGAGTCTTTGTGGCTGGGGCCACCC
>CAYVIQ010000080.1:0-2127 GCA_964451595.1 Candidatus Woesearchaeota archaeon | reverse complement strand
AAGTTTTACAAATAAACCTGAAAAGAAATATTTTATTATCATTTTTTGTTTTTCATTTGTTTTATTATCTTTCCTATTTCAAAAACCAAAAGTCCTGAAAGTGCAAAAGGTAAAACGAATAACCAGTCATGAATTGTCAGTGGAACAACTCCGAAATAATTTCCGAGATTTGTATAAAGTAAAACCAAGTGAACTAAGATTGAGAAAGATATTGCAATATTAAGCCATTTGTTTGAGAAGAAATTTTTATTTAAGATAGGTTTTTCTGAACGACAAGTATAGACAAAAAATAATTCAAATAGAATTGCTCCTGTTAAAACAATCGTTCGTGTTTCTTCAATTGGTAAGTCGTTAAAGAAAATCAAAAATAAAATTATTTCAACCGCAAAAGCAACGATTCCTCCAAAAATTATGAATTTCCAAACATTGTCCAAAATACTTTTCTCGTTTCGAGGTTTTGTTTGCATGACATTCTCTTCTTTTTCAAATACAAGAGATAGTGCGGGAAATGAATCTGTAATTAAATTCATCCAAAGAATTTGAAGGGGTAAGAGGGGCAAAGGCCATCTGAAAAATAATGCAACCAAAACTAAAATAATTTCACTAAAATTCACTGCTAAAAAATATTTAGTGAATTTTTTTATGTTGTCGTAAGTTTTTCGTCCTTGTTTTACTCCTTGAACTAATGATGCAAAATTATCATCAATTAAAATTATATCTGAAACATCTCTTGCAACATCCGTTCCGCGAATCCCCATCGCGATTCCAACATCAGCAGATTTTAGTGCAAGAGCATCATTGACCCCGTCTCCAGTTATTGCTACAATATTTTGTTTTTTCTGAAGGATTTCGGTTATCCTCAATTTTTGATGAGGAGTTGCACGTGCAAAAATTGCAATCTTATCTATCCTTTTATATAATTCGTCATCGGACATTTTATCTAGTTCTTCTTCAGATACGATTTCACCGGTTATTCCGATTTGTTTCGCGATAGCCATAGCAGTTTGTGCTGAATCACCTGTAATCATTTTTACATCAATTCCAGCAGACTTACAATTTGCAATTGCGTCTTTCACCTCGGGTCTTGGAGGGTCAATCATACCCATTAAACCAATAAAGATTAATCCACCTTCTTTTACATTCGGAGATTTGTTAGAAAAGTTTTTGTACGCAAATCCCAAAACACGCAGAGCATCCCGTTCCATTTTTCTTGATTGTTCAAGAATTTCACTTTTTCTTTTCGAGTTTAATTTTTTAATTTGACCGTTAATTAATTCAGATTCGCAAACTTCCAATATTTTTTCGATTGCACCTTTTGTATACAATGTATTGATTCTCCCATCCGAACGTAGAACAGACATCAATTTTCTTTTTGAGTCAAATTCGAACTTTCTTAGGCTAGGGTTTTTTTCTATGAGAATTTTTTTATCGATATTGAAATCAAGCGCGTTTTGAATCAAGGATGATTCTGTTGGTTCTCCAATAAAACTTAAATCATCTCCAAATAATTCATATCTTGCGTTATTGCATAAAACACTTGTTACAAATAATTTGTATAAATCAGAATTTTTTTTAAAATCTATTTCCTTATCTTTAAAGAAAAGTTTTCCAGATTTTTTTTGATAAAACTTATTTCCGGAGAAAATTTCTTGAATTTCCATTTTTTCTTCGGTTAATGTTCCTGTTTTATCTGTACAAATGACTGTGACGCTCCCCAAAGATTCTACTGCGGGCAATCTTCTTATTATTACATTTCCTTTTGACATTATCATGGAGGATATTGCAAATGAAATTGATAGTACCGCAGGAAGTCCTTCGGGGATTGCCGAAACTGCTAATGCCACAGAGGTTAGAAACATTTCAATCAAATCAAAATGTTCTGTTATCCCTAAAAGCATTACTATTGCAACAAATCCAAGGATTATGAAACCAACTTGTTTAGAGAATTTGTTAAGACGTTTTTGCATAGGAGTTTTTTGAGGTTCTATTTCCTGAAGGCTTTCTGCAATTTTTCCAAATTGGGTTTTCATACCTGTTGAGATTACAAGAGCTTTTGCGGTTCCATTAACAACCTGAGTCCCTGCAAAAATTAGATTTTTTTGTTTTGCAAGATTTATTTTCCCGTTA
>CAYVIQ010000079.1:0-2135 GCA_964451595.1 Candidatus Woesearchaeota archaeon | reverse complement strand
AGATAATCAAAAAGAGGAATTTGAAAAGATTTTACCTTCAATAATGAATAAAATAAGCAAATCTAAGGGAGAGTCTAAAATAGAAGTTTTTTCAGGGCTTAAGGGTATGAAAACTGCCCAAATGAAAGAATTTGATTATTCTAAATCAAGTAGCACCCTATATGTAACAGGGGTTTTAGCCTCAGAAAAATATCCTAAAGAAATATCTGATTTCTTTATATACAATATTAAACCTTTAAGAGAATCTAAAAAATATAAAATAAAAAAATTATTGGGGGAAGATACGAAGAGGTCAAAAAAAGATCAAGAAAAACAAGCGGCAATCAAGTACCTTCCGTATGGTTCTCAAGTAGGAGTAATTATAATAGAAAACTTAACTTTATTGGGCATTTATACTGAGAATCCAATTGTAATTGCAATAGAATCAGAAGATGTGGCAAAATCATTCAAGGAACAATTTGAAATCTTATGGAAACACGCTAAAAAATAAAACATCACTCCACCATCACAAATTACTGCAGTGGACGGTCGGGGCGTCCAATATTTTGTATGGAATGGGGGGATTTTTTTAAAAATTAGTTAAATATTTAAATTCCAAAACACTAAATAGAATATGGAAAAAGATTACAGCAAAGTTATTAATTCAATATTCTCTGATATTGATCCAAGATATGCAGATGAAAACTTTAAAGGAGATACTGAAAGGACTAAAAAAATGTTTAGAATTTCACCTTTTTCATCTTTAATAAAAGATTTAGAATTGAAAAGGATAAGATCAGAAATTAAGAAATTAGAGGCTGCAATTCTTGATTCTGTAACTATGGATAATTGGAGTATTGAACCCACGACACCACACTATTTTGAAAGGAAAAGTGCATATAGTGGAGCGTTATAATAAACTAAAGACATCCCTTGGATTCATACATTTTCCAGGTGACCCGGTTGGGGCGTTTAGGTTTTTGTGATAATGCAGGGACTCTTTTTATGTTATGCTCTAGCAGGGTGTAGATATATTACAATAATCCTTATAAATAATTATGACCTTAAACAACCATGGGATTAACAGGATTATTAGATTTATTTAAGAGAAAAACTAAAGTTGAAATAGGAGAAAAAGTAGATATTTTTGTTCCATATACAATGTATCTTGGGAGTCACAGGAGAGGATGGGGAAGTGGAGGATTAATTAATTCTGGAAATGACTTTCCCATGCATTCTATGTGGAAGGATAATTATGTTAAATTGAAAGGTTACAAAGGAACATTCAAAGTAACAAAGTTCTTTGATGGAGGATATCATGGAGGGGATTTTGTAGATTTAGTTAGAGAAGATACTAAAGAGGCCATAGTTACAATCAAGGTTTTTGAAGAAAGAACTTCAGAAAATGGTTGGAAGAAGAGAGCATAAACAATTAACTGATTGTTTACAATAATCATAATACCCTGTCTGGGCATAAGATTTATCACAATAATGCTTAAAAGAATATCATCTTTTTGTTTAATATGAAAGACATAATTATGAAGATGGCTGAAAGAGCTAAAAAAGAATTTTTACCTTCAATTAATCCAGAATGGAAGAGATTTCATTATCAAGTAGCTCTAGATAGTTTGGAGAGAAAAGAATATCTTCTCCCATTAGAACATTATCTATCAAGCCAAGAAAAATGGGCTTCACTTACTGATGGAAATCCCGATTTGTTTTCCGCACATTCTATTGAAGAAGCCTACAAAATATTCGATAGGACATTTACAATTAAAGAATCTGAAACAAGAGAAGGAGGATTTACTCTTTATAACAATGAAGAATGCAAAGGTGTTGGACATGGATATCTTGATAGCACTGCATTAGATATTAAAGAAAAAGAGGATAGTTGTTTCCTAGAAGCAAGAATGTATGAGAAAGTATTTGATCTTCCTGAAGGAACATTCAAGATAAAACTTGCTAGCCCTTGTAATTGGAGAGTTGATGGAGAAAGCAAATTTCAAGATTATTGGCATCATCTTTTAGAAAATAATACTCCCTTCGTTTTAATGACTCTTGGAAAATTGGGAGAAATCAGAGGAATGCATCAAAATATGGGAGAAACATATCTGATTAATGGAATAGATATCTATGACTCCACAGCATAATGGTCG
>CAYVIQ010000078.1:0-2166 GCA_964451595.1 Candidatus Woesearchaeota archaeon | reverse complement strand
CTTGCATGTCTAAGCGCAAACCAGAGAGCCGCAGCCGCCAGCAGGATCAACTGGAATTAAACAATTTCATAAAATAATTATCTCTAAAGAAAATATTTTCCATTGCGCAATTTGTCATGTATAAGATTGACAAATCACTTCACACATTCTCCTAACTATTGGCTTTGACCATTGGATATCACAAACAACTTCATTTAACATAAAGTTCAAAAAATTAATTATTCAAAATTATATGTCAAATGGATGACTGCTTCTACATACATCATACCTTAAAATTGATTGTTATTTGACTAAGGTACTCATCCATCTTAACGACTATCCGAGAAAAAAAGGGTATTTAAATGTTTGGTCACAGATTTCCGTCGGAGAAATTTGACTCTTTCAACTAACTATTATAAATATTTTCTTAGCGAAATCCAAGAACTCATTAATAAATTATCTATCTGAAAGTCCTTTCTCAAACCAATTAATTTTAGACTCAATTTCTTCCTTATTTAATCTCTTTAACAATCCTGAAGAATCAGCTGACAATTCAAATTTATTCCCCTCAATATTTTCAACAATTGGTTCTCCTCTTTGATTGTATTCTCCACCGAAATACAAAATATCATTTGCTGTTCGAAAAGAATAAATTCCTTTTCTCAATTTTTCTCCGTTCCTATCAAAATACTTTTCCATAAAATTTCATATTTTCAAACTTTATAAAAATAATTACATTTCAAAATATATTTATATTATTGTTTCTTGACAATTTTATGTCATTAAATTTATACAAACAAAAGAGGGATTTTAAAAAAACTTCTGAACCCCCTCCAAAAATAAAATCTGAAAAAAATTCTAAAGAATTAAAATACTCTATTCAAGAGCATCACGCTTCACATCTTCATTGGGATTTGAGATTAGAACACGACGGAGTTTTACTCTCTTGGGCAATTCCAAAATCTCCTGCAGAATTAACTGTTAAAGATAAAAAAGTAAAACGCCTGGCAATTCAAACCGAAGATCATCCTTTAGATTATTGGAATTTTGAAGGTGAAATTCCCGAGGGAAACTATGGTGCTGGAAAAGTAAAACTTTGGGACAAAGGAACCTATAAATTAATTAAAAAAAATTCAAAAGAAATCGAAATAAAGATTTCAGGAAAAAAACTTAAAGGAGATTTTGTTTTAGTAAAAACAAATTATGGAAACAAACCAGAAAAAAGTTGGTTGTTTTTTAAAATCTAAACTTCCCCCTCTTAATTCTCCAGCCAATAATTAGAATTAATAAAAATAAAATTAAGGAAATTCCTAAACTGAAATAATCTTGTGCATTCAAAATTTCTGGAAGCATAACGAAAAGCGCATAACGGATTATCAAAGCTCCAACAAAAATAAAAACAGGAATCATGAAATTCTTTTTTATAACTTTATTCCAGACTGCTAAGAAAAAACCAAAAATAAATCCAACACCAAAAATCCAATCGATAGCAAAAGCCGAACTGATTAATAAGACAAAAATAATTGTTCCAAAAACAACATTCAAATTTTTCTTGATTTTTGTCTTCCTCTTTTTCCTAACCATAAATTAATCAAGAATTTAGATATTATAAAATTTTAGAATCTCTTTAAGCAAAAGAAGAAATCCAATTCAGAATCCGATCTCTAAAGGCTGGTTCCTTAACGAATTCAATCTCATTTTTATCAATAGCTCTTAATAAACCACAGAAATGCTGGTTTTGATTATCGGTAAATTCTTTTGAAATAGGATAAGAAGTAAAAATAGGTCTCCCATTTTCGCTATCAAATTTTCCAGTAAAATAATGAATGTTCTCTCTATCTTCTCCAAGATTCAGATATTCATTAAATCGAGAATTAAATGTTTTGACAGATTCTTGAACATACCATCCTTGCCTTAAAATTTTTCCATATTTGTCATGAAATTTTTCTTCCATCTTAATTTACAGAACTATTCTCTGAAGCCAATTACTCTAAACACCTTTGCTAGCACCCTTGCTTTTTTCGTCAAGTTCACCAGTCCACCATTCCAAATCTGGAACTTTTGAAGTATCTTCTCCTCTAGCTTTCAAATATCCTCTTGCAAGAAGATAAAAGATAACTCCCAAACTTTTTGGACTTTTATTATTACCAATTATAATCTGATCTGAACCTTTTGAGAAATTATTTG
>CAYVIQ010000077.1:0-2339 GCA_964451595.1 Candidatus Woesearchaeota archaeon | reverse complement strand
ATTTTTGTTTTTCCTAGGATCTTCTTTGAGGTTAGGAACCATATAATATCTTTTGCCATTTTTGTTTTTAACAAGAAAGATAGAATTTCTTTCAAGAAAGGTCTTTTCTTAGAGAGAATTATTTGTTCATCAAAAGAAAGACTATCTGGAGAGTCATAAATCGAGAAAAACACATAATCAGGGCTATCACTTATTTCTACATTGTATTTTTTTCGTAATAAGTTTGTAAAGAAATTATTCTCTTTATCAAAGGGTGCTCCTTGATGTAAGAAGTTTATTTTTATTGTTTTCTTCATTTTGTTCTGTGGAGTTTTTTATTTATAAAATTATATAAAATGAATTTTCATAAATATTTTTATGGAGAATTAAACAATCCTCTTTGATAATGTGCTTTTTAGAAACTCAAAAAATCAGAAAAAATAATTTTGATATATTCTAAGATAAAGAAAAATAATTCTATTCAAAATTAAAAGAAAGGGGTTTTATAGCGGAAATTTAAAATTTTAGAAGATTTCTAAAATTATCTTGGATAAGCTGAATTCAATTTAAAATTTTGTTAATTATGTAATTTTAATATCGGAGAATGTATTCAATATTTTTTTAATCTTGATTATATCGTAGATTTGGATAATCTTCATAAACTCTCAAAAAAAGAATAGTTTCTTTATTGTAAAAGAATCCTAAATGAATAAATTCACTAGAAAAGAGGATCGTCTGTATTTCTTGAGATATCTGATTATCCCTGATAAAATTTCATTTGTTGCATTAAATAATGGGCAGTTTTCTTCAAATTCTTAAATTTTCTCTAAGAAATTTTTGAGCACCTTGTGATAATCTTGCTTTTGTTCTTCAGACATGCCCCAAGCAGGGATAAAAAACCCTCCCCTCTCAATATCATCTGCAATAGGAAATTCCTTATCTAATACGATACTTCTTTTCTTAGCAAAAGGGGGTTGTCTAAGTATGTTCCCACACATAATAGGTCTTATCTCGACATGATTTTCGCCAAGATAATTTACAAATTCTTCCCTTGTGAACGGAGCATTTTTCTTAACAACTAAAGGATATGAGAACCAGCTTGGATCAGATTCTGAATCTGATTTTGGTAGTATGAAGTGTTCTCTTCCCTTTTCATTGAAGATTTTTTCTAATTCTCCAAATTGTTTTTTTCTTTCTTTTACAAATCTTGGCAATTTTTCTATTTGAGCTAGACCGAATCCTGCTTGAACTCCACTCATTTGAAAATCATTGCCTAGTGTTTGAGTTGCATATCTATTCAAGAAATCTGTATAGGTTTTTCCATTATCATGTATATCATAATTGTGCCCCCAGAAGATTATACTCTTTGCTAATTTGCTTAGGTCTTCATTGTTTGTTCCAATTGAACCTCCCACCCCTGCAGCAGTAATGTGATGTGAACCATAAAAACTGAATGCTGCAAACTCTCCAAAGCTTCCTACATGTCTCCCATTAAAGTAACTTCCAATTGTATCACAACAATCTTCTATCAACCATCTCTCTCCCAAAATCTCTTTAACTCTGTCCATGTTAGGAACATTTCCCAAAAGGTGAGGAAGAATCATCCCCTTTATTTCAGGGTGTTTAATTATCGCCATTTCAACTTGATCTTCATCAACAACATATGTTCCAGGTTTGGTCTCAATATACACTGGAACTCCTCCATAATCAATTGCAGAAGAGATGCTAGTCGGAAAAGTAGTTATTGGATGTAAAATTAAATCTCCTTGTTTAAATCTCTCTTGTTCCTTAAAAACTTTTAATCCAGTCATTATTGCTGTTGAACCACTATTTGTTAAATTAAAATAATTTATCCCCGTAAAATTAGATAACTCTTTCTCTAAATTCTGTTGAGCATCTCCATACCCATGCCAATCTTGCTCAAAAGGAATCATCATTTTTTCAAGCTCTCTGTTATTCCATTGAACACGGTTTATAAGATGCATGTCCCCATGCTTTTCCCATTTTCTCCAAGATAGATACTTTTCCATATCTCTTATTCTTTTTTTTTATTTAAATAAATTATTGTAAACTAATATCTACTTAACCTTATATAATAGGCTCCTTTTCCCAGATAAGCCTCTGAAACCATATACTTGACTTCTTCTTTTTTCTTGGGGGTTAAAATTTTTATAGGGAGAGTACTTAAAATCTTTTCATCTCCAAATGAATAGTGAGTAATCCCAAAGTGAGTATATTCATCATCAATCCCAGTACCAACAAGGACTACATGGGCATTATTTTCGTTCTTATTCATATCTGCTAACATTCTTATCTGCTCAAATCCTCTAAAGACCAGAAAAGAATTAATACTATATATA
>CAYVIQ010000076.1:0-2403 GCA_964451595.1 Candidatus Woesearchaeota archaeon | reverse complement strand
TTGCAAGGCGGTGGCGCAGAAGCCGCATTCTGTGTTAGAGAATAACAGGATGGGAAGTTCTAACAAAGATAACCATTTGAATGATTTACCTTTAGGGAGGTTTGCGATGAGAGTGTTTTGGCTTTTAATTGTAACCCTGGCCCTGCTTGGCCTGGTGATGGTCTCGTCCTGCGATTGCGACGACGACGACGATAACGACGACGGCGAGGGCGACGATGACGTCACCGACGACGATACCGCGATGGACGACGACACGGTCGGGCCATGTGAAGGCTACGACCTGATCATGGAAGGCGAAACCGAGTTCCCGACCAACGTTGCCGGCTGGACGGCGTATCTGAACATCGACATCGACACCGGCGATATGGAAGGGCAGATCGCGCCCGACGACGCAGAGCAGGATCCCTACGACGTGACCGGCTTCCGCTATTCGGCCACCGAAGGTGATCTGGACGGCCAGTTCCCCACGCCCGCGGGTTTCGCAGGAGCCTGCCCGGCGGACACGATCAGCAACCATATCAACTTCACGGTGGTCGCCGGCGAGATGGAAGGCACGATCATTTTCTACTGCGGCGAGGCCGAACCGGGCAACGAGATCCCCAACCTGACCGATGTGCCCGCCACCGGCACGGTCACCTGCGGCGACTTCGCCATGTAAATCCGATTGCGATTATAAAATGGGGCGGGGCTTTCCCCGCCTTTTTTCTTACACCCATGTACAGTTGAACTTCGTCATTCCCGCGGAAGAGGCTGTCGGAAAACAAGAATTCGTGCGGGAATCCAGACCTCCCCCAACCCCCTCCATCTCGTGGAGGGGGCTTCCGATTCATCCGCATATGTCCTTCAATTCTCCCCCCGCGAGACGGGGGGAGACACAGAGGGGGGTCAAATCCGAATCAGCACCATCATGTAGGTACGGGCGCCCCCGCCCATTCGCGCTAACTTTAGCAGCGAATCCCCGCGATTTTGCCCTTAGTA
This sequence comes from Candidatus Woesearchaeota archaeon, assembly GCA_964451595.1. Lineage (GTDB taxonomy): Archaea > Nanobdellota > Nanobdellia > Pacearchaeales > GW2011-AR1 > MWBV01. Next base: position 1,425 of record CAYVIQ010000076.1, on the reverse strand, counting down.
CAGGCTGAAAATGGGGATTTTCCATCCTCGATACACCTTAAGTTAGCGCCTATGGGCGCCCCCGCCCGTACAAAAAAACGCTGACGACTACGTTCTGCTAATGCCTTTGGTTTTGGATAACACAGTTGATTTACAGAAATGTATTTTGAATGTATATTATAAAAGCTTAGGAGACAGTAATTCTATTTGGAGGTCTTATTATGCCGCTTTCTAAATACCCCTTAGATGAAATTAATGAAGGCATCTTACAAAGTCTGATTGGTAATGGAATTCCCGAAGGGGAAACAATCGAGTACAAAAGTGAATTACCTGGCAAATCAGAAAAAGACAGAAAAGAACTTTGTGCGGATGTTTCTTCCTTTGCGAATTCTAAAGGCGGAGACGTTATCTACGGCATAAAAGCGGAGAAAGGAATCCCAAAGGAGTTAGTAGGATTAGATGTCAATCAAGATCAAGAAATGATGAGACTAGAGCAGAAAATTTCGAGTGGAATAGACCCTAAAATTCCCGGACTTCAAATACGCTCAGTTAATTTAGAAAATGGCAAAATGATTATTGTCATTAGGATTCCAAGAAGTTGGATAAAACCTCATATGGTTACATTCAATGATTTCCGCTTCCATATTCGAAGGGGCGCTAGAAAAGATTTTTTAGATGTTAATGAACTCAGAGAGGCTTTTACATTTTCTGAAACTATTTTTGAACAGATGAAGAGATTTTGCGCTGGTCAAATTATAAAAATTCTCTCAGAAGATACAGTTGTTAAATTACATGAACGGCCAAAAATGGTAATACATATCATACCTTATAGCTTCTTAAATCCTAGAAAGAGAATTGATCTAAAGAATGCTGCAAAAATGATAAAATTAATGACGCCTTTAGGTGGAATACTGACTCATTATAGATTTAATATAGATGGATTTCTAACATATGGAAAAGCGCCATCAAGCGAGAGTGTTAGTTGTTACCTTCAGCTTTTTCGAAGTGGAATTATTGAGTCTGTCGATTCATACTCTGTCGGTGATTATAATGATGGAAAGTTCGTACCACAATATTTTGAAGATCACCTAAAAGAGGCATTGCAGGACTACCTAGAATTATTAATGCAATTTAGAGTTGACACACCTATTATGATCAAAATGAACATGTTAGGAGTTAAGGGTCACAAAATGGGTATCAGTGATCTCTTCCCACAGATATCCAATTTGCCAATTGACAAGGATCATCTTGACGTCCCAGAAGTTATTATTGATTCTTATGATTTCAATTTTAGCGCGGTTTTGAAAGAACTCTCTGATTATGTGTGGCAGGCAGCTGGTTGGCAGGAATCTCCCAGATTGAAAAATGAAGAAAGTAAGTAGACCCTACTTTACTAGTCCCCAGCCGTGCTTATATTTTCCTTAGATAAAAAAAGAACCTCCGCAG
>CAYVIQ010000075.1:0-2408 GCA_964451595.1 Candidatus Woesearchaeota archaeon | reverse complement strand
ATAGAATTTAAAATTGCGCACACATGCTATAAATTTGGATTTGACCAAGAAATAGAAGAATTAAGAAGAAATAATTTTACTCCTTTAAAAATTAAGGAAATAAAAGAATCTTTGTTGGATTTAACAAATAAAATAATAGGAAACTATTTCACTTCTATTGAAAGAGAAATGGATTTGATAAAATCCTTAAATGCAAAAAGGGAGAAAATAATAAAATCAGACATTCCTGATGATGTGAAGATAGCACAACTAATCCACGATTGCAAATACTATGGGACATTGCCTTTTTCAAAACTAGCAAGATTTGCTTTTGTGGGTAACATCCTTTTAACTTCTTTGGCAGATAAGGGGGTGATATCAATACAAGACAAAGAAAATTTTTTTAAATCAATAAATTCTGTAGCAAAGGAGTTTGTTTCTTCTTTAGATAAATTAAAAAGGGGAGAAATTGAAAAAGAAGAGTTTCTGGAAAAGTTTGGCCATTTAAGACCCGGAACCTATGATCTATGTTCCAACACATACAAAGAAAGCTTTGAAAATTATTTTAGGCTCGATAATTTTAATGGGGGTATAAAAGATATTGGATTTGAATTTGATCAAGAAAAGAAAGCTAAAATACAAGAAGAAATTGAAAAAGAAGGGTTTACTTTTAGTGTAGATCAATTTTTAAAATTTGCCAAGGATGCTCTGGTTGCCAGGGAAAAATCTAAACTCGAATTTACAAAAAACCTAAGCCTAATTTTAGAATTTTGCCATAAGCACATGGAAAAATATGGGTTTACAAAAGAGGATGTCACTTTTATTGCAATACAAGACATAATCTCATTTTCACATATGTCTAAATCAATAAATGAAAAGATAGAATTAAAAGAAAGAATTGAAAAAAATAAAGAAAACTACCAAATAGCTAAAAGTCTGAAGCTTCCTCCTTTGATATATATGGAAAGAAATGTGGATTATTTTCATCTCTTTGACAACGTCCCAAATTATATCACAACAGAAAGTATTTCTGGAGAATTGGCATATATAGAAAAAAGAAAAGATCCTAAAGATATTGAAGGAAAGATTGCAGTTATAGAAAATGCTGATCCTGGATATGATTGGATTTTTGGACACAAAATAAAAGGGCTCATCACAAAATATGGGGGGGTTGCCTCACACATGGCTATACGGTGTGCTGAATTTGGGTTGCCGGCAGCAATAGGTTGCGGGGGAACTATCTTTGAATATTTAAAAAAGTTTGATGTAATTGAATTAAATTGTTTAACAAAACAAATAAGGGGCATTTCATGAAAGCTATTATTCTTGCGGCAGGGATGGGAACAAGGCTTGGAAAATATGCTAAAAACACCCCAAAAAGTATGCTGGAATTCAAACAAAAACCATTACTACAAACACAAATTGAAACCCTGAAAGATTGTGGTATTAAAGATATTGTAGTTGTTAGGGGATATGAAAAAGAAAAAATAAATTTTCCAGGAATTAAATACTATACAAATGAAAACTATGAAAACACCAATATGGTGGCATCGTTAATGGAAGCGGAAGAGGAATTAAAGGAGGATATTTTGGTATGTTATTCCGACATCATTTATGAAAAGAGACTAATTCAAAAACTAATAAAAAGTCCTTTTGAAATATCTGTTCTTGTTGATGATGATTGGCAAGAGTATTGGAAGGCGAGATTAGAGGAGTGGAAAAAGGATGTTGAAAGTTTGGTTTATGATTCAAAGGACAAAATAATTGAAATCGGAAATCTAAAATGCAGTCTTGAAGATGCACAATCAAGATATATTGGGTTAATTAAATTTTCAGAAAAAGGAATTAAAAAATTTAAAGAAACATTTTACCAAAACAAAAAAGAATATTGGAATTCTGAAAAACCATGGAGAAGATCAAGATCATTTAAAAAAGCTTATATGACTTGCATGCTCCAAGCCATGATTGATGGAGGTCACGAAGTAAGAGTAGTCCATGTTAATAACGGTTGGTTGGAATTTGATACAGCAGAAGATTATGAAAAAACCACAAAATGGTTAAAAGAGGGAAGTCTGGGAAGATTTTTCAATTTTAATTTCTCAAAAGAACTTCTATTGGCCAAAAATGCTGCAAAAATTGCAGGAAAAAAAGCATTAAATATTAAAAAAGACCAAGAAGCGGATTTGATTTTAAATAATATCTTAAAAGAGGAACTAAAAAAAACAACCCATGAAATCATATCTGAAGAAGACAAAGGGGAAAAAACCCAAATAGGTGATGAATTTATTTGGATTATTGATCCTTTAGATGGAACAATAGATTTTGTTGAAGGAAGAAAAGATTTTTCAATAATGGTGGGGGCATTAAAAAAAGGGGTGCCTTTTTTAGGGGTTGTTTATATTCCAATCAAAAATAAATTTTATTTTGCT
>CAYVIQ010000074.1:0-2511 GCA_964451595.1 Candidatus Woesearchaeota archaeon | reverse complement strand
GAAAGAATATAATATGATCTTTAAATTCTTCAATTTTAACACGCTGATCAGTGTTTGAGACATCTTCCAAAATTAATGGGTGAATATGAAATTGCAGCCCAATATTCTTTAATTCATCAATATTTGATAATCCCTCAACTCGTATCCAATTCTCATATTCTTGATTTTTATCCAAACTCTAAAGAAAATGAGGCAGAAGAATTTGTTAGGGAAGCTTTGGATTGGGCAAAATACAATCAAATAAAAAAAGGAATTACCGAAGAGAAACTTTCGGGTAAATATGCAGACTTTAAACCAATCATTCTAAAAAATGTTTCCGAAGAACAATTTCCTCCTTCAATCTTAAAGATACTTGAAGGAGTTAGCGACGGAAGAAAACGTGCATTATTCGTTTTGATAAATTTTTTAAGATCTATTGGAATTGAGAAAGAAGAAATAGAAGAAAAGATCTTTTCATGGAATAAAAAAAATGAAGTTCCTCTAAAAGAAGGCTACATAACTTCTCAACTTTTGTGGGCATACCGAAAAAAACCCATTTTGCCTCCAAATTTCTCAACTGATTACTACAAGGGGATTGGAGTGAATCCTGAACCTGAAGAACTTCATTTTAAAAATCCTGTTAGTTATACTGTAAGCAAGAATCTTTACTTTTCAAAATCAAAAAGCAAACAACCTGCTAACAAATAAAATTTAAGACTTTAAGAAATATTTATAAACATTTGTCGTCTATTTTGCGTATGAAAAGAGAAGTGGTATTTATCATGATTTTATTTAGCTTAATTTTAATTCCCGTAATCAATGCGGATGAAACAACTCAGATTAATAATGCTTATTCCTGTTTAAATAATTTGATAAATTATTCAACTTGCGTTGGAACAAATATGTCTTTTGAACAAAAAACTTTTTCTTTACTCTCCGTGGGTAAATGTTACACTGAAGTCTCCCAAGCTAATTCTTCAGAAGAGTGTTGGCCGAAAAATGACTGTGGAATAAAATCCACTGCACAAGCATTATTGTCTCTTGAAAATTATAATACTAATTACAACACCACTGCGGGTGAAGAATGGCTTTTTTCACACAAAATAATTCCCGAAGGACTCCAGTGGTTTTTAGAAATAGAAAGTAATGAGCGAACATCATGTACTGTTTATTATGAAGGAAACGAGCAAGGTTCAAAAATAACAATTGAAGAAAACAAAACAATATCATCCTTGGAAACTGACAGTTGTTTAACAATTGCAAATCAAGATTACCTCTTAGAAGTTTCACCTTCGTGTTATAATATGAATATTGATATTTCATGCGATCAGGGGTTTTTAACAACATTACTTTTCAAGCAGGAAGGTTCTACTGCAATCCACATTGTAGATAAAATTCATGAATCTTCTGCTAAAGGTTTGACAACAGAAAAAGTAAATTCATGGTGTTTCTCCGACCCTATCTCAAACTCTTGCGATTACGAAGGAAGTTTATGGGCTGCCGAAGCTTTATTCTATCTTGGTCAAGATGTTACTTCTTTTTTACCTTACCTCGTCGCATTTTCAGAATCTAATTCAAAATATATTCCTGAATCTTTTTTATATTATTTAACTGGAGAATACAGAAGTGAATTGCTTTACAGTCAAGTTCGTGGAAAATATTGGATAAATTCTGGAGACGAATATTATGATACTGCTGTTGCACTTTTCCCTCTTCAATATGAGTCTCCCCTTGAGAAACAGGATTCAAAATCATGGTTGCTTGATGTCCAAAACGAAGATGGATGTTGGGATAATGATAATCTAAGAAATACTGCATTTATTTTGGCTTCAATCTGGCCGAGAAGTTTTACCTATGGTGGAAGTTCGGGCTCCGGAGTTGTCTGTGGTGATGGTGTTGTTAATGGAACAGAAGAATGTGATGGAACAAATCTTGACGGAGAAACTTGTTTGTCACTTGGATTTTCAAATTCTTCAGGAGATTTGGGTTGTTATTCAAAAAGAACTTCAAGAGAGTGTGAATTTGATGAAAGTGAATGTGTCGTTCCGTCAGAATGTGACCCGGATAATGATGATTGTCCTAAAGGTTATGCTTGTTCAACAGGGGGGCAGTGCCTTAAAGAATCGACTTCTGGAAATTATGAGTGTACACGTAATTCAGATTGTGCAAATTCCAATGAAGAATGTATAAATAATATTTGTGTCGAAAAAAGTCTTGATTGTGAAGACGAGGGGTATTTTTGTATGTCTGCCATAAGTTGTGATGGCTCTCTTTTATCGGGATATTCTTGTAACACTCCCTACAAATGTTGTAGTAAGAAAATTTCTTACGGAACTTGTAGTTCTCAGGATGGAAAAATTTGTAGTTATGATGAAACTTGCGATGGGAATGAGATTAACGCTGATGGGTTAAGCTTGGGTGAATCATGCTGTATTGGAACTTGTAAGGATTCTTCTGGTAATAATGCTGCTTTATGTAGTGCAAATAGCGGAACATGTAGATCTTCTTGATTAACCGGAGCAATCAAATATT
>CAYVIQ010000073.1:0-2597 GCA_964451595.1 Candidatus Woesearchaeota archaeon | reverse complement strand
CGAGGCCATAATTTACTTTTTGCTTTTTTAATGTGAAATTGTTTCCCTGCTTTAACAATTGGTTTATCTGTTCTACCGTGTCCTGCAGCCTCGCCAATAATAGCCCGACAATTTGGGTTAAAAGGTTTTTCCTTTTTCGAAGGCATTAATACATGAATTTTATTTCCAACAATTCTTACAACTTCTGCAGAACTTCCTGCAGTCTTTATGAACTTTCCACCGTCGCCAGGATTTGATTCAATACAATAAATTTTTGTCTTAATCGGGATATCTTTCAACTTCAAAATATTTCCTTTAACAACTTCCTTTCCATCCAGATTTATTTTCTCCTCTTGAACCATTCTCTTGAAGGCTGGAATGTAAAAACTCTCTTCCTTCGTCGAGATTTTTGCCAAAGGAGCTGAATGCCCTGCAGACAAAAATATTTTTACAACCTTCCCTTCTCTAGGAATTATCTTTGGATATTGAACTTTATGGCTGAATGCTTTTCTTCTAACTCTGTAAGTTGAACTCCCTTTACCACGCGCCTGTTGAATTATTCTCTTTCCCATTTTTTAATTTTTATAATATCTTGGATTTATTTTTGTAATATACTCTTTGAATTTTGGTTCGTTGCTTCCTATAATCTCTGAAATCCCGAAGATTTCAATTTTACCCTTATTCATTAAATAATGCATTTTGTATAAAGAGGTGATATCTTTTCCTTTTTCTATGGTCAAAAAGTGGTCGTCTTTTCCGTCGTTAAATTTTTCAACAAAAAATCCTGTTTCAACTTTTTTCGTTCTTTGATTTTTATGTTTAAATTTCAAATTCAATTTAATATCTTCAATATCTTTTATATATTCTAATTTCAACATCTTACATCATTCCCAGCTTCGTTGCAACATCAATTGCAAGATTCTTTGTATTTAATTTAGCGTAAACAATTTTTTTATTGTCCCGAATTTGCGTTCTCAATTTGTCAACCTTAACTTCCAAAACTTCCTCAATCTCTTTCTTAATCTCGTCCTTAGACTTCCGTTTATCAAACTCAAACGTCATAACATTCTCTGCTTCAATTTTCATTACTGCTTTTTCAGTTGCTATTGGTTTCATTTTTCCCCTCCGCTTTTTTAATTTCTTTTTTATCTCCAGATTTATTCATCCGATTATCCAAATCCTTAACAGCCTCTTCAGTATAAACAGTCAATCGTCCCAATCCTCCTCGAGCCAAATCTGTAACTCCAAGTTCTCTAACTTGTTTAACTTCAAACATTTTTGTCTTAACATTTTCATCATTTCCAACAACCAAAAGCATTCCTGCATTTGACTTATATTTTCTTCCTCTCATTGTTCCTTTTCCTGCACGAATTGATTTTTTCTTTATCGCAACATTATACAATTCCTCGCCCAACATACTTTTCAAGCCATTAAGTAATTCTTTAACCTTTAACTTTTCAGAATTTATTGAGACAACAAAAGGAACTTTCTTGTTCAATTTTTCAATTGTAGAATATTTTTCCGTAACATATTTTTCCGACGCTGTTGCACTTAAAGCAGAAACAAAAGCAATCTTAAGTTCTTTCTTGTTAATCTTAAATTCTTTCAAGAAATGTGCGATCTTTGGAGGATGAGCTCTCATACCCCCCTTTGCATGCGGAACTTCAGCAGCTTCCCAATTGAATCTCGAACCTTTCTGGGAGAAAATTTTTCTTGGTACTCTAGACGCACCACGACCATAACCACTTCTCCAAACATGTCTTCTATGAACTATTTTTCCCTTAGCAGAATGTTGTTTTCCTGCAACTGGGCTTGGAGAGTAAGGTTGTTGTCTTTTTTTTGATTCCAAAACTTTGGCAACAATATCTTCCCTAACTTTGCTTGAAAATTCTTTAGGCAAATCAATGCTTCCTTTCTCAGTTCCTTTTACGTCGTATATTTTGGTTTTCATTTTATCTTAATATTCTCCCAAATTCATAATTTTTCTTTGCTGACATTTTACTCCTTCTCAAAGGAGCAGTAATAAACAATTGTCTTTTTGCAGGACCTTGAACTGAACCAGAAACAATCAAATAATCTGTGTCAATGTTTCCGTAATGTTTTATTGCTTTCAAACTATCTTTAATATTTTCATCATTTCCCACAGCTAAAATCTTTTGATTATAATGGACTCTTGTGAATGTTCCCAATTGCCCAGCCATCGGAACTCTGAAAGTTACACGAGCAGGATGCCATGGACCAATGTTTCCAGGTCTTCTTACACCTTTCTCTGACTTGTGTGATTTCAAATGAATTCCAAATCTCTTAACAGAACCTTGAAAACCTTTACCTTTCGTTAATCCTCTAAAGTCAACAAGTTGTGCCTGAGAAAAAACATCCATTACAGAAACCTCTTTATTCAAATTTTCTTTAACAAAAGCTAATTTCTCCTCAACATTTGCACCAGAAATTCCTACTTCTGCCAAATCAGGTTTCTTTTTCAAACCAGTTTTCTTAACAACAGTGTAAAGTATAACAGAAACATCATCGTAGTCTTCAGTTTTCACAGAATCCAATTTTGTTTTAGATTGCTTCGGGATTTTAACCTTCTTCTTTAATTCTTTATCTAATTGTTCAGC
>CAYVIQ010000072.1:0-2646 GCA_964451595.1 Candidatus Woesearchaeota archaeon | reverse complement strand
CAAACTGCGGCGTCGATACACTGCAGGAAGAAAACATGACCGTCATCAGGATTACGACAAAAGACAAGGACGGCCTTCTCATCGGGAAAAACGGCCAGAACCTGATCGCCCTGCAGTACCTCCTTTCAATAATAATAGACAAGAACCTTCACAGGCACCTGCCGGTCGACATCGATATTGACTCCTACAGGGAAAAACGCTCCGCTTACCTTAAAAATTTGTGCAGGACAATGGCCGGGAAGGCCTCGGGCGAAAACTGCGAGGTCATAACCGACCTGCTGCCGCCCTACGAGCGCAAACTCATCCACGAGGAAATAACCGCCCTCGGCAGCCTGAAAACCATAAGCGTCGGCAGGGGGATCTATAAAAAAGTAGTAATTACCCCGCTCCTTTAACCATGACAAACGACACGATAACCGCGGCAGCGACTTTCCCCCTGCGGGGCGCCATAAGTGTCGTCAGGATTTCAGGCCCGCAAACTTTTCCAATCCTCTCCCGCATTTTTGAATTCAGCGGCAGATCAAAAAATTTCGACGCGGTTGCCGGCCATACCGTTTCCCTCGGGCTCATAAAAGAGAGCGGGAAAACAATTGACGAGGCAATGGTCTCCGTTTTTAAAAAGCCCCGCTCCTACACTGGCGAGGACATGGCCGAGCTTTCCTGCCACGGCAGCCCTTTTATCGTAAATAAAATACTCCGCCTTCTAATAGAGAGCGGCTGCCGCGTGGCAGAGCCCGGCGAGTTCACAAAAAGGGCCTTTTTAAACGGCAAGCTGGACCTGTCGCAGGCCGAAGCCGTTTCCGACATTGTGTCCGCGCGCAACGACGCGGCCCTTTCAATCGCCCTCTCCCAGCTGCTGGGCAGGGAAAAAGAAGTGATAACTTCCCTGCGCGCGGAGATCCTCTCGGCGCTTTCGGAGATCGAAGCCGGCATAGATTTTTCCCACGAAAACATCGGCGAAATGGGGCTGGAAAAGATCAGGAAACTACTCGCGCCAATAACGGAGCGCGTTGAAAAGCTGATGCAATCGGCCGACGAAGGCATAAAACTCAAGGAAGGCATAAAAATAACCATTGCAGGCAAGCCGAACTCTGGCAAGTCGAGCCTTATGAACGCGCTCGCGGGGAAAAACCGCTCAATAGTGACGCACATCCCCGGCACCACGCGGGACATAATAGAGGACTCAATAACTCTCGAAGGCCTGCCCTTCAGGATAATCGACACGGCCGGCATCAGGCCCTCCAGAAACAAAGTTGAAAAAGAAGGGATAAAAAGGGCAAAGGCCGCGGTCAGGGAAGCGGACGCCGTCATTTTCCTGCTGGACGGCTCAAAACCCCTTTCCACGGGCGATTCCCATGTTTTCAGGTCCATAAAAGGTAAAAAATTCATCCCTGCGGTGAATAAGTCCGACCTCAGGCAAAAACTTGACATTGAAAAAGCGGCCCGGCTTTTCAGTTTCGGCCCGCAGGAGGCCGTCCCTGTTTCAGCAAAGAAAAAAACCGGATTAAAAGGATTAACAAAAGCCATGAAAAATATTATAATTCCAGGTGAAGGAGCGTTCCGGCTTGACTCTATTCTGATTTCAAGCACGCGTCACAGGGCCGCCCTTTTTGCCGCTAAAAGCAGCCTCCGGAAAGCGCAAAAAGAACTTAAGTATGGCGGCCGCGCGGAAACCGCGGCTGTTGACATAAAGCAGGCGGCTTCGCGTTTAAGCGCCATTATCGGCGAGGTAAGCAGCGAGGATGTTTTATCCGAAATATTTAAAAACTTCTGCATAGGAAAATAAGATGAAAAAAAAGGCAATACTGCTTCTCGCGCTGGCGCTTGCCGCCCTTTTAATTACTTTGTCGCTTATGTCCGGCGGGGGGAAAAATAAAATAGCTGAACTGGTAAAAGCCGGCGGCCGCGCGGATAATTTCATACTCGGCATGAAGAATTCCGCCGCTTTTTCGTTAAAAGACCTTGCCGGCAAATACACCGTGATCCTCGCCTTTACCGGCGAAGACAACCCCTCCCGGAAATTCCTTGAAAAAGCCCGCGAAAAGCTCGGCGCCGTTCTCGCAAAAAGAAGCGACATAATCTGGTTCAACATCAGGATGCAGAAGCCCTACTGCGTAATAGAGGAACTTACCGGAAAATTCGGCCTCAAATACAGGACCGCCCTCTCAAAGCTGCCGGCCTCCTATCATTTCAGGGACCTGCCCGCGGTGATAATAATAGACAGGGACGGGACCATCACCTTCGTTTATATAGGGTATTCCCCGACAATGGCCGACGACCTGAAAGCGGGGCTCGGCGAATGAGCATGGCCAAAAAGCCCCTTCCCCTCAACCTGTTCCTGCTGGTATCGCTCATCCTTGGCCTTGCAGGGGCGCTTATGTCCTACGACGCGTACCATAAAAAAGCAGCGGCGTTGGCCGCCTCCAACCAGCTGGAATTTTTTGCCACGCTGCCGCACCTGCTCAAGGACGGCGAAAAAACGGCGCTCCCGGCGTATGTTTCCTGCCCCGCGCTTGAAAAAGACAAAAAAATGAAAGGTATTGCGGAATGCAAATATTACGGCGGGGTTTTTTCGATAAGGGATGTCTGCATTTCCATAAAACGCGGCGGCACAAAGGTGAGGCTCTACGCGCTGCTGGACGCGAG
>CAYVIQ010000071.1:0-2727 GCA_964451595.1 Candidatus Woesearchaeota archaeon | reverse complement strand
AAGGGGACGTGCGCGGTTTTTCTTTTCAAGAAAAACAGATAGTCTGCTTCGCAGGATTTGTTTAGGGCACTTTACTTAAAAAATTTCTCAACTTTTTCTTTAATGCTTTTCATCTTCTTTTATTTCAATTCATCAATGCCTTTTTCTTTGTTCAGATTTTCCTTTAATTGCATTAATTCTTCTTTTGAGATAATCTTAGAAATTTTTGATTCTGGTTTTTGTTCGAAATAATCTTTGGATGATTCCCAAATTTTATTTGCAGATTTTGTTAAACCCAATGAGATTAAAAAGGGATAAATATATTCTAATTTATATTTTAATCTTTTAGCAAATTTTTCTTTGTTTTTTGGGGTTATTTTTTCTTCAATTAAATTGCCAACCTTTCCAAAGCTATCTGCAAGATGCAAAAATAAAACTCCTGTATCAACAATTGAATTTCTTATTATCTTCTCAAAATGCCCTTCTCTATCCGGAGGATTGTTTTTATCCTTGTAATTCCAGTTTCTATCATAACTTACTGAATGAACTAAGAAAGAGATTCTAAATCCAAACAATCTCTTTATTTCCCAAATTGACACTTCGCAATCTTCAATAACATCATGCAAGAGTCCTGCACATATTTCCTCAAAATCTCTTTGCCATTTAGCCAATAAAACTGCGGAATAAAGAGGATGCAAAAAATAATCATAACTAGTTGAAGAAAATTTTTGCCCTTCATGCTTCTCCTTAGCAAAGTTATATGCATTTAGAATAAGTTCCCTTTGGTTTAAATTAAAGTTCTTTATTAAATCCATTAGATCTTTTTTTAATTTTAATTCAAGTTCTTCTTTTATCTTTTCATCCATAATCTATCACTCCATTAGAGCTTTATTAATTTTTCCTTCGTTTTCTATAAGATACTTTGCTCTTTTGTTTGCTTTATTCAAGTTTTTTATTCTTTTTTCTATATTCATTTTGGAATTACCAATTGCGGCAAATCTAAATGATTCAGAAGCCCTGAGCAAAAGTCCAGAAAAAAGATTCGCTTTTTCTTCTGTTTCAAGAGGTGTTACTTGTTGGTATGCTCCCAAAAAATTTCTGATACTTTCTTCTGAATAACCTTCTAAAGTAGCACAATTATCATATATTGATCTTACTAAATCCACTTCCCGTGGTTTCATAACTACTCCATCAAAATCAATTATTCCTTTAACTTTATTTCTTGTCCATATCATGTTATCATAAGAAAAATCTCCATGAATTGGGAGAACTTTTTTTGATGCGTCTGGAAAATCCGCTACAGCTACATGATATTCCCCTAGAGCTTTTCCAATTTCTTCAATCATATCATTAGTTAAAGAAGATTTTTTTATAACTTCTCCTTCAATAAAAGGATATATGTAAAATGAATCTTTTCCAATTTTTTGTAACACCTTCTCTCTTGAATTCTTTATGGGTCTTGGTGTTTCATAGGTTAAATTAGTTGAAGGTAAAAAATCCAAGACTTGAAATTCTAGTCCTGTTCTAGGCGTAATTTCAGGATTCACAACCTCTCCTTGTATTCTAATTACATATTTCCCACTCGTTGTAGTCGCAAGATAATTATGGTTTGATATTCCCACATCAAATTCTCTAAGAGAATCCAATTCCCCAAGACCATATTCTCTTATAGTTTTTTTAATTGTCTCGATTTTCCTTTCCATTTTATTTGTATAATCTTGAGGTAATTGAAGTATATAAATTTTACTACTATAGAATAACATACAATTTGGAAAAGTGCCCATCTTCTTTCTTAAAAAGAAAGAAGCAAAGAAGCGCACGTCCAAACAGGGAAGGGCAATTTTTACTCTTCGGAATTTTTAACAAACTTTTTTATTTTGTTGTTTGTTAAAACCACTTGCAGTTATTCCTCGTCCTACGCTTCGCTTCGGATACCTTAACAGGGCTTTAAACTCCACTCCATTGCATTCCGTTCCGCCTTCCGCTTCGCTTCAGGGAAATTTTTTGCTTCGCAAAAAACTCTCGAGTGTTCCACAATTTTTTCAGCTCTGACTTCGTCGAGGAAAAAATTGCTCCACCTCGAGCTTTTTCTTCGAAAAAGTCTCTAAAGCCCGATGTTATACGACATTTGAGAGTGTGCCTTTACGATAGAAAAAAGTGGGGCTACATTTATATACGATCTAACCTCTTATCTTGATATGGAGAAAAAAATTGTAGAAAAAATCTTTGAATCGCACGGCTTAGGTAAAGTTGAGTCCGTTGCAAATATTGAAATTGGCTTCACAAACAAAGTCTATTTAGTAAACGACGCTTTTATCCTCAAAGTTTGTGAAGATGAAAGCAACGAACAGAAGTTTGAAATCGAGGTGTTTTTCTACAATTTTTTCAAGGGTAAAATTCCTGTTCCTGAAATCAAAGTTTTCGACAAATCCAAGATTATTTATGGCAAATTTTTCATGATTTATCCCAAGATTGAGGGCGATAATCTGTATGCAAAATGGCATTTGTTGAATAATGACCAAAGAAAAATCATCATCAAACAGCTTTGCGATATTTTAAAAGTCATCAACAAATCGCCCTACGATGAATTTTTGCAAAAGTTTGATGTAAATTTTTCGGACAATTGGCACGATAAGATACTCAACCAAATCCAAAACTCATTAAAGAAAATTGAGAAAAAGAAACTTCTGTCCTCTGAATTTATCAAAGCCATCAAAAAATTCGTAGACGACAATCATAATGTTCTCA
>CAYVIQ010000070.1:1729-2751 GCA_964451595.1 Candidatus Woesearchaeota archaeon | reverse complement strand
GGCCGGTGGACCTGGAGCTGACGCGGCGGCTTTACCCGGATCGCCGGCCGTATTTCCTCAAACAGCTCGACGGCTACGTGGTGTTGATTCCGCTGGAAAATTTCTCCGGCCTGTTCAGCCTGCGCAAAAAGGGCATGGAACGCGACCTGCCGCCTTGACAGACCGCACCGATCCCGCTACGAGATCACCCACAGGGGGTGCGAAGCTGAAGCGCCTGAACCGCAAAAAGCGACAATACACATTGCTCCTGCTCAACGACGAGGGGCAGGTAACCCGCCTGCGCTTTTCGCAGCGCATTTTGCGGTTGGTTATCTTCGCCGCCCTGTTGGTCTGCCTGCTGGCCGCTCTGCTGGCCGCCGATTACATCCGCGGCAAGTTCGTCATCCAACGGTTGGAGATGGCGGAAAGTCAGCCGACGGAAACCGACGACGAGGCCTCGGCGGAAGAAGGTGGGGCAGCAGGGGAAACGGCCGCCGCGCCCACGGAAGGGGCGCAGATCAAGGTCAGCGAGCTTCTGCGGCAAGCCAACGGCCGGCTGGCGCTGCTCGAACCGGTGGGTCGGTTTTTCACCCCGCAAAGCTTCGAGTACCTGGCGATTCCCGACCAATGGCCCCTGCACGGCTGGGTGACCAGCGAATTCGGTCGGCGGCGCAGCCCCTTCGGGCACTCCATCGAGATGCACTACGGCATCGACATCGCCGCTCCGGTCGACAGCGAAGTGATTGCGCCGGCGGCGGGGCGGGTGGTGTTTGTCGGCGAAAAACCCGGCTACGGATTGTACTTGATCATCCGCCACGGGCACGGCCTGACCACGCACTACGGCCACCTGAACCGCATCCTGGTCACCCCCGGCCAGCGGGTTCAGGCCGGGGAGCCGATCGCCCGTTCGGGCAACACGGGCGTCAGCACCGGCCCGCACCTGCACTACGAGCTGCGTTTGCACAACATTCCCGTCAATCCGCGCAGGTATCTGCCTAAAAACACGCCGGTCGTCGCCGAAGACACCTAGTTGCCCCGCCGTC
>CAYVIQ010000070.1:0-1719 GCA_964451595.1 Candidatus Woesearchaeota archaeon | reverse complement strand
TCAACTCTGGTGCGACCGCTGCAAACAAACGGTGATCGTACGCGAGCGGCTGCTGCTGATCCTGCCCGGCAGCAATCTCTATGAATACCTCTGCTCCCAGTGCGGCCGCTCGTTGGGCAAACGCACCGAACCCGACCCGGGGAACATGAACATCAGCAAGTGGCAACGTTGATCCGGCCGCCCCGGCACCGTATGATGCCACAAACCACCTTGGAGTCTCGATGTCGGTCAGGCGGTCCAAAAAGAAACTGCTGCTGTTCGCGCTGGCGGCGGTGTTGTTCTTCTTCCTGCTGGTGGAGATCGGCGTCCGGCTGCTGCTCAATACGCCCGATATGTACGTGGCCGAAGAAACTTATTGGATGCTGGAGCAGCACACCAACCTGTACGGCCAGTTCGACAATACGGCGGCCATTTTCATCGGCGAGCAGAAAGTCCCCAAACAAAAGCCGGTCGGGCTGAAACGCGTCCTGTGTTTGGGCAGTTCGAGCACTTATGGGGCGGGGCTGGCGGATCGCAGCCTGGCTTTTCCCGGAGTGCTAAATCAACTATTGCCCGAAGCGGAAGTGTTCAACGCCGGTTTCGGCGGCTACAACAGCTACCAGCTTTATATCTACCTGTTACGGCGGCAACGAGGGCTACGGCAATTCCGCCAAGCTGTTCTACCCCAAGGCGCAGGCCATCGTGGCCGAGATGCGCCGGCGCGGCGTGACCGACCGCTGGAACCTGGAGTACAGCGTCAATCACGGTACGGCCAATCGGCCGGCGCTGTTGCTCTACAGGATTTTAGATCTCAGCCGCTCCTTCCTTTGGCTGCGCAAACACATCGTCACCACTCGCTACCAGGCCGACCTGTACCGTACACAGCGGCTCAATCAAAACGATCCGCAGATGAAAATCCCGCCCGATTCACGCACGATCCTGCGACAAATGGCCGAACTGGCTTATAAAGAGGGCTTCGGAATGCTGTTGATCCCCGAAGTTACGTCCATCGGCGAGTACGCGTTCGAACCCTATTTCCTGATGATGAAAGAGGTGTGCCGTACCGGCAAAGCCCGCTGCCTGGACCCGCTGCCGGCGCTCGACAGCATCACAAAGCCGGGGCTGTTCATCGATTCCACCCACCTCACCGAGAGCGGTCATCGGGTCCTGGCCGAACTGATCGCCCCCGAGATTCGCGAGGCGCTGGGTTTGGAACAATGAGACGGGTAACCTTCATCGTTTTCTCGCTGGTGATTGCGGCCATCGCCGCGGGGCTGATCGCCTTTGAAGTGGTCGTCGACCGCACCGACGAGTGGGACGACGAGCAACTGTTCACCCAGCACGTGCATGGGCCGCTGGTCAACGACGGCGAAATTGAGCGCGAGCTGAAGGGCAGTTGGATGCCGTTGGCGCCGGCCGACACCGTCATCACGGTACAAGGGGTTACCGTCGACCCGGATGACGAAACCGTCGAACTGTCCTTTGGCGCGTACGCCTACGAAGACAGCATCCTTTTCGCCTGCCTTGGCGAAGAACGCCCGGCCTGTTTCGGCGTCGGCCACGACCGGGAACACGGTTGGAAGCGCATCGGGTGGTACGACCGCCCCGGCGGGCGGGCGCTGGTTCGCTGGGAACAAGCCAGCAAAGATTACCTCTCGTTTTCCGTGCAACTGCGGCAAGACGCGGGCGAACTGGTGGCCCAGGTTAATGGTCGCGAAGTCGGCCGCATCCCGGCTGCAT
>CAYVIQ010000069.1:0-2760 GCA_964451595.1 Candidatus Woesearchaeota archaeon | reverse complement strand
CAATAGAATAAAGTCAGCACGTATCGAGAAGCCGGGGAGGACATCGACACCGGCAACGAGTTAGTTCGCAGGAACAAGCCCTTGGTGCGCACTACGTTCCGGCCGGAGGTGCTCACGGAAATCGGCGGCTTTGCCGGCTCGTTTTCGCTCGACCTGGCCAAGTACAAGCGGCCGATTCTGGTCAGTTCCACCGACGGCGTCGGCACCAAGCTGAAAATCGCCTTTTTGACCGGCAAGCACGATACGGTGGGCATCGACCTGGTGGCGATGTGCGTCAACGATATCGTGGTGATGGGCGCCGAACCCCTCTTTTTCCTTGACTATTTCGCTACCGGCAAGCTCGCGCCCGACGTGGCGGTGGAAGTGCTGGAGGGCATCGTGACCGGCTGCAAGCAGGCTGGTTGTTCACTGGTCGGCGGTGAAACGGCCGAAATGCCGGACATGTACCAGGAGGGGGAATACGACCTGGCCGGCTTCACCGTCGGTATCGTCGAGGATGACCGCGTTATCGACGGCTCGTCGATCACCGTGGGCGACCGCATTATCGGACTGGCCAGTTCGGGTCTTCACTCCAACGGCTACTCGCTGGTGCGTAAGATCATTTTCGACCAGTTGGGCTTTTCGGTGCGCGATCGCATTTCGGAGATGGGCGACGGTACGGTGGGCGACATCCTGCTGACCCCGACGCGGATCTACGTCAAGCAATTGTTGAACCTGATTCGCGATATTCCGGTTAAAGGCATGGCCAACATCACCGGCGGCGGGCTGGTGGACAACATCCCGCGGATTCTGCCCGACCGCAGCAAGGCCGTCATCAAGCTGGATAGCTGGAAACGTCCGCGGGTTTTCGACTTTCTGCAGTACCAGGCGGGGATCGACGATCTGGAAATGTACCGCACTTTCAACTGCGGCGTCGGCCTGGCGCTGATCTGTTCGCCGCAAGAGGAAGACAACATTATCTCTCGGTTGGAAGTCCAGGGCGAAACGGTATGGACCATCGGCGAGGTAGGCGAACGGACCAATAACGATCCGGAAATCGAATTCGTGTGAGATCATGATCGGCAAGCTTTTCGACGTAACCATTATTGGCACTGAACCGGCGGGACTAGTGGCCGGCGCGCTGCTGGTCAAGCGCGGTTTTTCGGTGCTGGTGGTGGACGTGGAAAGCCAGAAACTGCAGGTCAAAAAAGAAGGCTACACGCTGACCTCCTTCCCCGGTCTGTTCATGGGCTTCAGCCAGGGGCAGATTTTCAGCGAGATATTCACGGAGTTGGGCATTCCCTTCCTGGAAAAGAAGCGCTTCGTGCTGGCTGAGCCCGGCTACCAGGTGGTGATGCCGGACGTGCGCCTGGATGTGCGCCAAGGACGGGATGAGCTGTACAAGTTGCTCAAAGACGAGTTCGGCGCCGACGCCGCCTCGATCATGAGCATTTTGGGTGAAGTGGACCGCTACAGCAGCGTGGTGCGCAGCCTGCTCACGCAGGATGTGGTTTATCCGGCCTACGGTGTGCGTGAAAAATACCGTCTGAACCGCGCCTGCGGCCAATTGGGCGTCGATTTCAAAGAAGGCAGCCAGATGGATTTCGCGGAATTCCTGCAAGGGTATCCGCTGACTCCCAAGGGCCGCGCCTTCCTGGAATCGCAGTTTCAGTTCCTGTCGCCGATGTATCCGGAAAATCCGACCCTCATTTTCGCCGCTTTCGTGCTGGCCTGGACCAACAAGGGCATTTTCAAGGTCGAGGGCGGCCTGAAAGTGCTGGAAGACATCTGCAAGGAGCGAATCAGCAGCTATCGCGGCAAACTCCACCGCACGTCGGAAATCGAAGACATTGAATTCGGCCGCATCAACGAGATCAAAATGGCCGAGGTTAAGGAGCCGGTACGCTGCAAAAAGTTCCTTGTATGCACCAATATCGAGCAGTTTTTCAGCCGTTTTTCGCCCAAAAGTGCCAAGGGCTCCTTCGGCGAAAAACTCGCCCTGCCGCCCCACCGCACGCACGAATTCACGCTTTACGTGGCCATCGACGAAAACGTGATCCTGCTGGTCGATCCGGAGAATCCGCAGAAAGCCGGCAACGTGATCTTCGTCAGCCTCAGCCCGGCCGAATCGCCCGAATACGCCCCGGCCGGCAAGCGCCTGATCGCCGCCACCACGCTGGTTGAAGAGAACGGCGACATCCCGCCCCAGACCGCGCGCAAGCTCTGCGACCAGATCATGGACGCGCTGCGCGATATGATCCCCTTCCTGGACGATTTCACCGAGTTCATCGCCTACGATGAGAGCTATGCGCTCTACCAGGCCACCCGCAAGCAGACGTTCCAGCCGGTGATCGATCCGGAAGACCGCTTCGGCATCGGCTGCCTGACCAACCGCACCCCGCACAACGAGGTGATCTACACAGGCAAGGCCACCCTGCCCGGCCTGGGCATGGAAGGCGAAGGCATCAGCGCCCTCACCGCCGCCAACCTCCTGACCAAGCAGTTGCAGAAGTAAATTACCCCTTGCATTTCCTATAAAATTCTGTATATTTGGCGCCTCGATTTCGCCCAGTAGGCCAAAGGAGCGTTGAAATGTCACGGATTTGCGAAGTTTGCGGCAAAGGGCGGCAGGTTGGCAACAGCGTCAGCCACGCCAACAACAGGCGGAAGAAGGTCTGGCAGCCTAATCTGCAGAAGATCCGCGTACAAACGCCTTCCGGCCAGATTAAGCGGATGAAGGTCTGCACCTCCTGCATTCAAGCGGGCAAAATTGTCAAAGCC
>CAYVIQ010000068.1:0-2778 GCA_964451595.1 Candidatus Woesearchaeota archaeon | reverse complement strand
GAAGTTTATTCACAACACCAAACACAAACACAGATTGGTACAATTCAATTAAACCCGACATAACTCCACCAAGTTTTGTTTTTCCAATTGTCTGGAATATTTTATTTTTACTAATTTCAATTTCACTTTATTTTGCATGGACAAATTCAAAAACTAAAATGCAAAAAAGAAAAGTCGCAATTGTTTTCGGAATAAATTTCATACTAAACATTTTATGGAGTGTTTTATTCTTTGCATTAAAACTTCCTAAACTTGCTTTTGCAGAAATAATTTTACTTTGGATTTCAATAGGAGCAATTTTCTTAACAACTTGGAAAATCAAAAAACTTTCATCTTGGTTAATTCTTCCGTATTGGCTTTGGGTTTCTTTTGCAGGAATTTTGAATTGGATAATTGGTTTTGGATGATTAGTTGTAATTAGAGAGAAGTAACAAATAGGAAGGTTTATATAGTTTTGAATTCTTGAAAAAGTATGAAAAATAAAACAAAAAACATATTGAAGGGTGTTGGAATAACTGCTTTAGGAGCGGCAGGAACATATATATTTGGGAATAATATTTATACTGCAATAGAGAATATTCAGCAGTACGATGCAATAAAAGAATTTGTTGATATTGAAAAAACCTCTTATATGATTAGCCAAGGATTAAGAATTGGTGCAGGAATTGCGGGAGTAATCCCATCTGCATCACTACCTATTTATTGGATAAAATCAAGATTAAATAAAGAAAATTCAAAATTAGAAAATTTAGCTCTTAATCAAGAGAGTGATGAAAGGAGGTAAAACAAGATGACAAAAAACGGAAAAATAGGAACACACAATGGAGTGGATTTTTACACATCTCTAGATGCAATGCTAGAAGATGGAAAAGAATTGCTTGATCAGGAAAATAAACAAGGAGGATTGACTTTGGGTACAAACCCTTATACTTGTTCTTTGAGTTTTAAAGATGAAACAGGTAATTTGAATAATTTAAAAAATGAAAAACAAAAAGCATACAATCATGCTTTAGAGCTTATCTCTAAAATTAATCAAGGAAAAGAAGGAAAATGTTCTGTTATCACAAAATCTGTAGAAGATACAGTAGCATTTGCAACAGCAATCTATTCGAATGGAAAAGTTGGTGTTGGTGAAATGAAAGATATTTCTGAAGGTTATAGAGTAGCTCAAGGAAACTTATCTGTTCCTTACACAATGCAAGCAATAAAATCCTAATTTTTTATTTTAACATTTTATTTTTAGAGATTGATATACAAAATACAAAAGATATTTTGCAAATAAAGAAATTCCTGAAGAAGAAATTGAACAAAATTACCATTCTTTTAATGGAAGAAATTATAAAGTTGATGAGGTGTATCACAACCTTAAACAACAAGGAAATCCTAATTGTGGAAGATTAGAAACAAGATTGTCTGTTTTCGCGTCTGAAAAAGAAAATCAAGAAGAATAAAATCCTCTCCTAATTCTCTAAACCTCAAATCCCACTTATTGTCAATAAAACAAAACTCCCCCAACTCAAAAAACTAATAACTAATGCAATTCCAATTTTAATCTGCAAATTTCTCGGCAACAATTTCTTAACACCAATTCTTTTATCCAACGCAGGACTAATTACAAAAGATAAAAACGCGCCATTCAAAATCATAATTCCTAAAAGAACACTTTTCCAAATTTCAACAAAACCAAAAACAAAATTCTCTCTATATAAAATTAAAACCCATGTAATCAAAATAATAATTGTTCCAATCCAAATCAAAGGTTTTGTCGTATGATGTGCAGAAATCGTGTCCTGAGTTTTCTTAGTATTTTTCCGAGAGAAAAAACCCATAACGTCAATAACAATAACAGAACCCAAACCAATTACAATTCCAACAAAATGAAAAAACATTAACCAATTTAAATTCTGTAAAACCTCTTTTAACATACCATAACAAAAAGCAACATCTTTTTAGATTTTTCCAAAAACTTAAAATTTATATACTAGATAATATATGTTTTAGCATATACTTTATTTTATAAAGTATGTGAAAGGAGGTGAAAAATGAGAAGTACTTTAAGCTGGATTGCTCTGATACTTTTAGTTGTCGGAGGACTTAACTGGGGACTTGTTGGAGTTTTTGACTGGAATCTCGTCGACGCAATATTCGGCATGGGCTCTGCTCTTGCAAGAATAGTCTACATTTTAGTAGGTGTAGCAGCTCTCTGGGGAATTTATTATTTGTTCATGGACGAATAAATAAAATCTTTTTTATTTTTTATTTTTTAATTAATTTTTTAAACTTCTTTTTCTTTTATTTTTTATGTGGTTATTAATCCCAATCATTTCAATAATAATTATCCTTGGCATCATTTTTATTTTGTCTTTGAAGAAAAATAAAGGTAAAAAACACGAACCCGATTATTATCTGTTTTTTATTCTAGGTATTGTCTGGATTGGCGCGGGAGTTCCCCTTGGAACAACATCTAACTTTTGGACACTTTCAATAATGGGTTTGGTTTTCATGATTATTGGATTGTCACATAAAAAAGAATGGAAAAAACAAAAAAGAATTTGCTGGAAAGATTTATCTAAAAAAGAAAAACAAATAAAAATTTGGGCTTTAATTATCTTGGCAATCGGAGTTTTAGCTTTGGTGTTTTATTTTATATTTGGAGCAAACGTTTTTTAGATTTACAACACGAAAAGAAATTTAGAAATTATAAAATTGTTAAAGTTAAGAAATAAGGAATTATTGTGTATAGGTTTAAAGTTTGCCATTAGCAACTCTTTCGACAAG
>CAYVIQ010000067.1:0-2816 GCA_964451595.1 Candidatus Woesearchaeota archaeon | reverse complement strand
GATTAAGTTTGAAAAAGAGTTCATAAGAGAATTTGTTGTTCTTGTTACAAAAGTTCTTATTGCTGAAACTATTTCATTTGAGAAAGTTTCAGATTGAAATAAAGAAGGAAAAATACTTCCTATGGGTTTTACAAAATCAATTTGTTGCGAAGCCATATAAAATTTGATTGACTGATTGATCATTACCGGTGCAAGATACCACAAAGGAACTACAATCAGAAGAATCAATAAAATAAACATAAGGAATGCGGACATGTTTTTCATTTTAAGACGTTTATTTACCAAATTGTAAATTGGGGTAAAAATAAATGCAAGAATTATTCCTATTATTATTGCAGTAAGGAGAGGCTTAAGTAATAAGTAAGACAATACTACTAAACCCAAAATGATTATTGTCGATGCAATTTTTTTAAAATATTCATCCGCCATTTTCTCTATATTAATTTTTGGTTGTATATAAATTTATCTTGCGATTATTTACTTTCGGTTAAAATTCCTTTAACTCTTTTGTCACGGTAAATGTCAAGGACAATTAGAAGATATGCTAAAATTAAAGGGCCTATTATTACTCCCAATATCCCGAACATTAAAAGACCTCCTATCATTCCTATAAGCATTATAGAAGAATTCATTTTTACCATTCTTGCTAAAATAATTGGTTGGACAATACTTTCAAAGAAGGTTGCAAGGAGGCCAAAACCAATTATTCCTAAGGCAACAAGATTATCTCCTGAAGCAAAAAGGAAAATAGAAACAGGGAGCCAAACAATTACTGTTCCAACAATTGGGAGAATTCCTGCAAGACAAGAAATCACTGTTAAAAGTAATGCTTTTGGAATTCCTAATGCAAAAAATCCAATACCTACTACAAGTCCTTGTGCAATACCCAGAGCAATTCTTCCATAAATTACTGAGATAGTTATTCCTTTTGATGATTTGAAAATTTTGTCTTGGACTTCTTTGGAGAAAGGAATTAAACTACGAATGTAAGATACAAGTTTTTCATTATCTCTCAAGGTAAAATAAAATGTGAATATGATAACAACTATTTGAAAGAAAAGTGTAGGAATATTTAGAATAAATTTTGAAATTGAATTTAGAAGATATTTTGTAATATTTGAAACAAATGAATTTATCGTAGGTATAAGCTCTTTTGATAGAGTCTCAGACTGTGAAATTGTTGGGAAAAGTCTCTGAAAAATTTCTCCAAAATCTAATTGCTGTATTTGGAGAAAAAATTTTATTGATTGATCAATAGTTATTGGTGCGAGATACCATAAGGGAATTATTATTAGTGCAAGTAAAATTATGCAAAGAATGACTGCAGAAAAATCTCTAAGTTTTAAACGTTTGAAAATTAAATTATACAAAGGAAGAAAAATGAAAGCTAAGATAATTCCTATAATTATTGAAATAATGAGTTGTTTCAAGAGAAGATACGCTAACACAATTAAAACTGCAAACACTCCAGTCATTGCAACTTTACGGTAATATTCGTCCTGAATCATTTTTCCCCTTTTAATTTATTAAGGATAATGAATATTTAAGTTTATTGCGTGGGAAAATTTATAAAGAAGATTTCTTTTTTGATTAAATGAATTTCATAAAAAAGATTGCTGATAAAAATTTTGACGAAAGCGTTCATTTGCAATTCCAGAAATTTTCTAAGGGCGAGTTCAGAAATAAAGCAGTTATTGAAGCGAAAAATTCTAAGGGAAGATATACAATAAAAACCTCTCCTGAATTTGCGAACGAGTTAGTTAGAGATGTTGCAGAAAAAGTTGGTTCTGAAAAAATTAGAGTTACGGGTGCAATTGTTTCAACAATGGATCTGAAAAACGATTTAGAGTTTAAAGAAGTTAAACAATTTCAAGGAGTGAAGAGATATTTAATTGATTATAATATGTCAGGAGATGAGATAATTAGTTTATTGGATAAGTTCCCAAAAAACTTTTTTGCTTTAAGTTTTTCAACACCCGATGGAAATAATGTTTTAAAAATAAAACCTAAGGCTCCAAAATCAGGTAAGCCCGGAAAAGGAGATGAAGCACCAAAGGCAGAATTTTGTAATTTGAAAACGAATGATGCTGAAATTGGGGGGAGTTTTATTTTTGAGGTTCCTAATTTTAAAGAAGCTAAAATAAATCATTATTTTTACATCGACAGGATTGAAGTTCCAGAAGAATTGAAAAAGTCGGAAGATTTTGCTTTAGTTCGTGAAAAGTCAAAAAGAGTTGGAAGAGTTTTAAGAAAGAGTGAAATTGATGGTGTTAAGAAAGAAGAGGAATTGGCGTTTTCGGCATAAAAATTCCTGAGAGAAAAGTTTCTGGAAAAATAAATTTACTTGAGAAATAGTTTTTAATATGATAATACCTCGAACCAAAACTCTCAAAATTCAAATTAAATCTTTTGAAAACCCTCATAAATTTCCCTATAATATTTTGAAAGAGGTTTTATTTTATTGTATAAAATTTGATTGAAGTTCTGTAAACTATTTCCTTTAACCTGGTAAATACTTCTTGTAATAATGCCCTCGTTTGTTTCTTTAATAGTTTCAATGATATTGTTTTTATTTCTAATTACAAATTCGTTCGGCAAAGAAGGCATTTTTTCTGAATGTGTCATAGATTTAACCAAACCGTTTGTAGATATTCTTTCACCTTCTTTCAAGAAAGTTAATTGGTTAGGAGAATCTATGTATGTTATGGGGGTTTTCTTTCCAGGAAAGATGATTGTGGAATCGGTTGTTTCCATTCGTTTACAATTAATCTCGAGCTTATAAAACCGCTCCTTTGGAAAAACCTACCAAGGGAGTG
>CAYVIQ010000066.1:2565-2856 GCA_964451595.1 Candidatus Woesearchaeota archaeon | reverse complement strand
ATAATAAAATCAAATATTCATAAACTTGTAGAGTAACAAGAAAATGAATTTGAAGTAACGCATTACAAAAAAACATTAGATTTTTAATCCGATCTCCTAAAATATGCAACTTCTCCATTATAAAGAAAATTTTCCATCGATATTATTAAACAAGTTCCTTATCTGTTCGTTTTACATTGAAAACTGACTGATTTTTTCCTTTGTTTTCGTTCATTCGGTTGGAATATTTTGATTTAATCGGATATTAACCAGAAATCTAAATTATGAAGATTAGATAAATAAGAATTGAAA
>CAYVIQ010000066.1:1050-2555 GCA_964451595.1 Candidatus Woesearchaeota archaeon | reverse complement strand
ACCGTTCTCTGCAAAGTCTCTTGTCATACTCATATGGATCATGAGATCTATGAATTGATTTTTACTATACACAGCGTTATGGTTTAGATTCAGTTTTATAAAAGGCGATAAACGTTTTTTAGATTCGGATACATGATTATAAGTCCTGACGGACAGACGGACCAATTAGATCCTTTTAAGAGGTGAAGGAGCCGATAGTCAAGATAAACATCTTTCTTTTTACAGAATATTTTCTTTAGCTTCAATTGTCGTGAATACCTTTAAATTACTCAACATTATAATGAAATCAGGTGAAAGAATGGGGGTATATGAGATAGATTGTATTATACACGACCAACAACAAAGAATAATCCAAGTTAGGTTGAGAGGGTTCCCTGATTTGTATACTGTTGAATCAATATGTGGTTTCATAACTAGACATGAGCACAATTTCTTTACAATTCGGGGTGGTGCAAGAGCAGATGTATATGCTCGACAGCATCCTCATACTAGACGTTGGTTTTTAACCACAGAGCCTGATGGAATTCAAGAAAATAACTTAGACTTTCTTCCAAGTTGCCACTAAAGGGTGAGAACCAGGGTAAATAGGATGATAAGTAGTATTCCTGACATTCCAGACAATTATGTAAAAGGATTGTTGACGATTGATGTAATTGTAATTGTCGCAATTCTTGGTGTAGGGGCCTATCAACCCATCATATTTGTTTATTTGCTTGGATTGTTTGTCTTCGTGATTACTCATGTATTAGTATGCGCCTATGAGTGGTGGAATCAGAAAGATATAATAAGAGAATATTTTGATGAACATCCAGGACCTTTAATTGATTTTGTTTTTAACAGCTCTGGTTATCCACAGAGGCTGTCTAATTCGGATAGATTCTGTATGTTAACATTTATTCTATTGTATTTTGTAGGTCTCTTGATGATATTTGCTATAGCAATTCGAGTTAATCCAGTCACTTAGAATTGCATTAGATACTTTTAGTCGTTACTGCCAAACAGATTAACCCTTCTTACCATATCACAATCAATCAAAGGCAATAAAGAAGAAAATAATGTTGCTTATTTATTAGTGAGACTTCAATATTTTGATATGGCTATTATCAGGGTCATAATCCTTCTTTGGAAAGGACTTTTTACCTCTTTCCTCAACCATTCGGGCTTATGCTTATGAACCCCTGCTCCTTTGCGTATTCTTCACGAATTGTCAGGAAAACCGTACCATAGCCTTTTCCTGTGTTATCCCCAAACTCATCAGTGTCTAAATAGAGTTTATCAATCAATAACCTATTATCAACAATATCTACCCCGCCCACACCAATTTTTGCACCATCTACTAGGAGAATATATCCGTCTGCATAATCCTCGTGTTTAGGATTTCGAATCATAAAAAAAAGTATGTTTAAAGAGGATTTCGGTCATGATAGTTTTTCCGTTATTAAGTCATTGATTAACACTTCAAGATATGAAGCGTTCTTATAATCTTTAAAGGCAGGATAAGATTT
>CAYVIQ010000066.1:0-1040 GCA_964451595.1 Candidatus Woesearchaeota archaeon | reverse complement strand
CAGAACGTCAAGACACTGTATTAAATAAGGCTTCATTTCTGGCTCGACTTCCATCTTATTTACATCTCTACAAACACGAAGTAATTCAAATAGCTGATAAGTGTAATCAATTAGTTCAACCTGATAACTGTTAGTAGTGTATTCTATCATAGTGTTGACTTGTCTCAGATTTTCTAGTGTTTGCCATGGGTTATTAGTGAAATCAGTATGAAGGAAATCGAATTCCTTGTAAAATTTATCATAATTATTACCTTCTTTAGTACTAATTAATTTGATTTGTTTTTGGTACTTTATAATCTGCATTCTCCTAGATTCTATAGTTATCTTGATTTCTAGAAGATGATAGTCCGCTATAGATTGCATCTTTGAATCTGATTTTCTTGAGGAAATATGAGCTATGATTGCTGCCATTAAGGAAATTAAACTTACGGCTAATGAAAGAGAACCAAGCTTAGTCGCAGGGTCGTTTACGGTAGCTCCGAATAAAGCCATGATAGCAAATACAGTTAGAATGATTGCAATAAAGTATAGTTCACGATTAACAAGACATTTAGAATGTGATGTCAATATTCCATCTCCCATCTCGGGAAAATTTCTATTTTAGTAACTTCAAGGTAATAAACAACGCCCGTCTCAGTTAACCTTAAAATCCCTGTACAATTTATATTTTTGCCGATTTAACTAATCGCAGAAGTCTTTCTGAATTAGATTGTAACTGAATATCAAGTCCATATTCCGTAAGAAGATATGATTCAAGAATTTTATTATCCTTATGGCTTCATCCCAAAATGAATTGAAAACAATGTTTAACTGATTCAGGCATGGCCTTTTTACGGTTAGACATGGATCTGTTTTCTATGGTATTTTCTCAAAGGAAGTAATTTCGGGAAAAGACAGATTAACGGCTTTGCACATATATTTTAGATGTTAGATTTATACTATAATGTCGCATTTTCTTTCCCGCATCAATGATTCCCATAAAAAGTATGGAAATATTATATAATAGCGAATTCATTTTCTTTTAATGTAAAGTGTTCATA
>CAYVIQ010000065.1:0-2926 GCA_964451595.1 Candidatus Woesearchaeota archaeon | reverse complement strand
GGCGAGTGGGGGTTATTATTTGTAGTTTATGATGCAATGAGAAATTTGCAGGATTTGAAATTTAAAGAAAAAGGGATTATTGTTAAGAGAGATCATAATTTCAAGGATAAAAAAGTAATTGAAATTGAAGATTATTTGAAGACAAGGTATGAATAATTAACTTTTTATATTCCTTCTTTCTCTTTTTTCTATGAAGAAGAAATTTTATGTTACAACTGCAATTGATTATCCTAGTGCAAACCCCCATATTGGGCACGCTTATCAGAAAGTTGTGGCAGATGTTCTTTTTAGATGGCACAAGCTTTTAGGAGAAGATGCCTGGTTTTTGACTGGCACTGATGAGCATGGAAAAAAAATAGAAAAGGTTGCAAAGGAGAAAGGAAAAAAACCAAAGGAATTTGTCGATGAATCTGTGAAGAAATTTGAAGAAGCATGGAAAAGTTTGAACATTGTTCCGAGTAGATTTATTCGAACAACAGATAAAGACCATGAAAAATTGGTCCAAGAAGTAATCAAAAAATGCAAGGAAAACGGAGACATTTATTTAGGAGAATACGAGGGATTTTATTGTGTTGGGTGTGAAGCATATTACACTGAAAAAGATTTGGAAGACGGATGTTGTCCTATTCACAAAACAAAAATTGAAAAACTAAAAGAAGAATCATACTTCTTCAAACTTTCAAAATATAAAGATTTTCTCTTAGAACTTTATGAAAAACACCCTGAATTTATTTTACCAAAAGAAAGAAGAAATGAGATTATCAATCGTGTAAGTGAAGGTTTGAAAGATTTAAGTATCTCAAGAACAAGTTTTGATTGGGGCATTCAATTTCCCGGAGATAAAAAACATGTCGTCTATGTTTGGTTTGACGCACTTTTCAATTATTTAACTGGTTCCGGAAAAAATCACGAATACTGGCCCGCAGATTTGCATCTTCTTGGAAAAGATAACTCGTGGTTCCATTGCGTTTATTGGCCAGCGTTTTTGAAATCTGCAAATTATGATTTACCTAAAACCATCTTTGTTCACGGTTTTTTAACTTTCAATGGAAATAAGATTTCAAAATCTCTTGGAAACGTTATATCTCCAAAAGTTCTTGCAGAAAAATATGGTGCAGATACAATAAGATATTTTGTCTGCAGACAATTTCCTTTCGCTTCTGGCGAAGACGGAGACTTTTCGGAACAAGCATTAATTGATAGACACAACAATGAACTTGCAAATAAATTAGGGAATTTAATTTCGCGAATAAGTGGTTTAATCGAAAAAAATGGAATTGAAAAATGTGAAAACAAATTATTGAAAAAATTAGATATTGAAAAAATTAAAGAATTGTTCAAGAATCTTGAATTAGATAAAGTTTTAAATGAGATTTTTGGTTTTGTCGATGTTTGTAATGAATATGTTCAGAATCAGAAACCTTGGGAAACCAAAGACAAAAAAGTTTTATATGAAATTGCAGATTCAATTAAAGCTATAGGAATTTTACTTTGGGCTTTTATCCCAGAAGCTTCTGAAAAAATTGCAAAACAATTCGGATTTGAAATTGAATTAAAAAATTTAAAAAAAGATTTAGAGGTTGTGAACGGAATCAAGAAAGGCAAGATATTATTTGAAAAGATTTAATAAAACTTATAAAGCAGTTTTTCTTTGTAAAGAGAGGATGGTGAAAATTATTTTTTCTGTAAAGACGCTAGCCATAATCACAATTTCGATTTTAGTTTTTTTTAGTGTTGGCGTTTATGCTTACGGAACTTTGAGCCCGACAATATTTGGACATACTTATGGAGAAATCACGCCACCAACTAATTGTAATGGTTATTTGAAATATACTAGCACGGGATGGTCATGTGGAACTCCTTCAAGCACAACGCCCTTAACTTGTAGCGGAATAAACAAAGTTCTGCAATGGACAGGAACCTCTTGGTACTGTGCAACAGTTAGCATTTAGTAAAAATATTTAAACATCCAAAATGAATAAAGAATACATGGAAAAAAAAATCGAGGTGAACATCCCGAATAAAGTTTTTTACTCTTTAATCACAATTGTAGCCTTGATTATTTTTGGAGCAGGAGTTTATGCTTATGGGACTTCAAATCCAGCAGTATTGGGACATACAATATCTGAAATCACCCCTCCAACCAATTGTAATGGTTATTTGAAATATACTAGCACAGGATGGTCATGTGGAACTCCATCTGGCACTCCAATAACTTGTACCGGAACAAATAAGGGTCTGCAATGGACAGGAACCTCTTGGTACTGTGCAACTTACTCTTCTAGCACAACTACCACATGTGGTTGGACTGGTTGGGATGAAACTTGTGCTTCAGGTTATACCGAAGAAACTTGGCCACAAGACATATCTTTAAATTGTTATACAATTGTAAAACAATATTGCTCAGGAGGAACAATCACTGTGAAAGACAAGGTATCCTGCTGCCCCTTGCAACTACCAAGTTAAAGGATAATTTAATAAACTATTTTCTATTTTAAATATCATGGAAGGCGTGACCGAAGTTAACTTCTCTGATTGGGAAAAAATTGATTTAAGGGTTGCAGAAATAATCTCAGTAGAAGAAATTGATGGAGCGGATAAGTTATATAAATTAAATCTTGACGTTGGAGAATTAGGGGGAAGAACAATCTGTGCAGGAATAAAAGAATATTACTCTAAAGAAGAATTGCAAAACAAAAAAATAATTTATTTTTCAAATCTTGCTCCAAGAAAAATGCGGGGAATAGAAAGCCAAGGAATGTTGCTAGCAGCATCTACAGAAGATCACGGAAAGGTCATTTTAATTTCTCCGGAAAAAGAAATTGAAAATGGTTCTAGAATTGGATAACAAATAAATATTTTCAAATATTCGATTTAGATAAAAGAATACATAAAAATTATTTAGATTTTTGAATCAATCTCTCTT
>CAYVIQ010000064.1:0-2961 GCA_964451595.1 Candidatus Woesearchaeota archaeon | reverse complement strand
TCATATAGGGGCATAATTTCTTCTTTGGTGTTTTCAATATAACGTTGAATCTTTCTCGCAAAATCCCAAGCAGGAGTTTTCGGGTCAGCCATTAAAACAACGTCAATCATACATTAAAAAAATCCCAAGAGTTTAAATTGATTACTGTGTTAAAAGATATTAATGAAAAATTCCAGAGAAGATTTCTCTAAGAAAATTGATTATTTTTCCGTCAAGATGCTAAAACATCTTGATTTATCTTTGGAGATAGAGTAAATATTATATAAGGATTGTGGATTAAAAGTTTATGGATAAGAATAAATTATTCTTAATTTTGTTGATTATTATTTTAATTGCGGTGAATTATAGATTTATTGACGGGCTTTTAGTTAAGAATTTTGATTCTAGGGAGATTGTTTTTGTAGAAAGAGTTGTCGATGGAGATACAGTTATAATTAATGGAAGTTCTTCTAGATTGTTAGGAATCAATACGCCAGAAAAAGGAGAGAAATTTTCTCAGGAAGCAAAGGCGTATTTGGAGAATTTGGTTTTGAATAAAACTTTGGTGTTAGAAAAGAAAGGGCAAGATAGATATTATAGAGATTTGATTTACATTTTTGATTTTGATTCTGGGAAAAATATTAATTTAGAGATTGTAAGAAAGGGTTATGCAAATTATTATTTTCCTTCCAGCAAAGATAAATATTATTCTGAATTTGTTTCTGCTTGGGAAAGTTGTTTAGTTGAAGAGAAAAATTTATGTGACTTTTCGGAGGATGTTTGTTCAGAGTGTTTGATATTGAAAGAATGGGATACTCTGAATGAGAAAGTTATTTTGAAAAACATTTGTAATTTTGATTGTGATATTTCTGGTTGGGACATTAAAGACGAAGGTAGAAAACATTTTACTTTTGAAGATTTCATTTTAGAAAGTTTTTCGGATATTGAAATTACGAATGAAGATTTTGGTTATGATTATGTTTGGACTGATACGGGAGATACAATTTTTTTAAGAGATGATTTTGGAGATTTGGTTTTGTGGGACGGTTATTAGAAAATTATTTAAACAATAAATCCATTTAGTTTTATGAAAAAAGGGAAGGTTTTAGGTTCTTTGTTGGCTGTCTTAGGAATTCTTCTTGGTGCGTTTTCTTTTTATGGAGTAAGATGGTTTTTATTTGGAGGACCCGCTGTTGAGATGTCAACTGAAACAAATTGGCTTTCATTTTTTGTTGGACTGTTTTTAGTTGTCCTGGGAATTTTATTTATTACAAAGTCTTTGAAATTTAAGAAAAAGAAATAATTTTTGTTTAAATGAAGTGATAACATCAAATGTTTTCTTGAATATAAAAATACTTAAAAAACAAGTCAATCTAAATTGTTCATGCGGGTTGAAAAAAGAGTGCAAAAAAGAGATTCTGAATTATTTAATATCACATATCATAGTTATACGTATAACAAAAAGTATAACACTTTTTGGCAGGATTTAGTTCTGCAACCGAGTCCTTGTTTATTACAAGGGAATAAAGAATTAAAAGGAGGTTATAAAATATGAAAAAAAATATAACATTAATTAGTTTGATGTTAGGAGTTATGCTTTTGGTAAGTGTAACGGGAATGGTTAGTGCAAATGACTTATTCCATGATGGATTTGAATCTGGTTTCTCAGCGTGGAATGATGTAGATTCTAACTGGCATACAAGCGATTACGAACATTCAGGAACATACGCTGCTGTGACCTATGAGTCTCAAAATGATGTTTTGAGTAAATCTATCTCTACAAACGGTTACAATAAAATAGTTTTGAATTATTGGTATAGAATTTACCATAATCTTGAAAGCGATGACCATGTTTATGTGGAATGGTCTAATAATAGTGGGGTTGATTGGTTTCAAGTTGCTGATTACACAAATGTGAATGGTGGAGATTGGCAATATGCAACTTTTAGTCTTCCTGTAGGAGCAGGAGATAAATCTGGTTTCCAGATTAGATTTCGTTCTGAGAGTTTAGGAAGCAGATATTATAACAAATTCTTGCTTGATGATGTTTTAGTTACAGGTGATTCAATTCAATCAGAAGGCACTTGTGCTGTAACTGTTAAATCGCCAAACACTTTTGCTTGGTACAATAGTGATGTTCCGATTTCTTGGGAATATTCTGGAGAATGTAATTTGAACACTCAATTGATTCAGAGAAATGATGGAAGTCTTGACGACATAAAATATGTTGGTAATAATGAAGATAGAACATCAACTTGGTTAACTACAGATCCATTGTATGAGGACGGAGAATTTACACTTTGTATTTACTCTGGTTTGAGCAATCAAGTAAATATTGCAGATTGTTCAGAAACAATCGGAATTGATCAAACTGTTCCAGAAGTAACAAATACAGAATTCACTTGTAATGAAGGTGATACAAATGTTTTGATAAATATCGATGCAACTGATTCATTGAGTGGAATCGCAAGTTACTCTTGGAGTAATAGTGAAACTGGTTCTTCATTTTACTATGATTGTGTAAATGGAGATGCTACAGAAGTATTCACAGTGACTGTTAAAGATAATGCTGGAAACTCTGCTGAAGGAACTGCAACCATTGTAATAAATAATGTTGCTCCCGAAGTAGAATCTATCGGTCCTTACTCAGGCACTGAAGGAGTTCCTGTATCTTTTACTGTAACTGCAACAGATGTCTCTACGGATTTACCATTGAGTTATTCTTGGGCATTTGGTGATGAAGAATTTTCAACAGACCAAAATTCTACACATACTTACGTTGCTAATGGAACTTACACAGTAACATTAATAGTAAGTGATGGTGAAGATTCGACTACTGTAACAACAACTGCTACAATTGGAGACACAGAACCTATTGCTGAATTCTCATCTGATTCTCCCAAATATGAAGGAGAAACTATGAGTTTCACAGATGGATCAACAGCTTATGATGGAATTGTAAGTTGGTCTTGGGCATTTGGT
>CAYVIQ010000063.1:0-2986 GCA_964451595.1 Candidatus Woesearchaeota archaeon | reverse complement strand
TCTCTTCTTAAAAATTCTTTCCCACAAAGAAGGTTTTTCTTTTGTAGAATCATAATCTACCTCAAGAAGTCTTGCAGCAATTTCTTTGTAAGCCCTAGCAACTTCGGACTTGGGAAAAACATTCACAATTGTGCCCTTTTTATTCAAGGCCCTTTTCACATCAAGATTTTCAGGAATCATACCTAGAATTGGAGAATCAAGCATTTCCTTAACCGCATCAGGTTGCATTTCTATAGAATCTTTTCTAACTCTTGTCATAATAATTCCCCTTACATATTTCTTCATTTCATCTGCTAATTTAACAGTCTTCAAAGCATCAGTAATCGCCGGCATCTCAGGATTTGTAACAATAATTAATTCGTCTGCAGCTTCCATTGCCGAAATCGCCTCAGAGGATAAACCCGCTGCACAATCAACAATAACATACTCAGAAAGTTTCTTAAATTCTTCGAGGAAATTCTTAAATCTTTCCGGCTTAGTTTTTTTCATTTCTTTCATAGAAAGAGAAGAAGGCATTATCTTCAATCCAGATTCATGTTCATAAACTGCCTCGTAAGGATCCGCTTTATTCTGAAGAACGTGATTTAAACTTATTGGAACTTCAGGAGAATTCAAATGAATTCCCACATTTGGGGTTGAAAAATTAGCGTCGATAATTAGAACATCTTTACCAAAATAATTCATAGCCGCACCTAAATTAATTGCAGTAGTGGTTTTACCAACGCCTCCTTTTCCAGATGTAATAACAATTATTTTTGACATTTTAAAATCCAAATAATTATTTAGATAAAAGGAATTGCTTTGTAGAACTTATAAACTTTTCTAGCTTATCGGCATAATCTCTTAATTTCTCTAAATTAACACTAATTTCTTCACCTCTAAACATAATTCTTAAAGTTACATTCTTTCTGAATTCACCAACCCTCTCCATTCTTAACTCTTCAAGTTTTCTAAGCATTTCATAAAACTCAATTACTTCAAGAAAATCTTTATCTTTTTTGAAAAGTTTCTTTACTTCTTCAATTTTTTTTATTGGGCTTTCAGGGATAGAAGGGATTTTCTTTTTTGTTTTAGCTTTAATCAAGATTTTATCAACAGAGGTTTCAATCATTCTTCGCCAACGTAAAAGAAGGTTCTTTATTACATCACAAGTCTTTGTGTATTTCAAACTAACATAAAGCAAATGATCTGCACTTATCTTTTCTTGTATAATATCTTCCATACGATATCCAAATAATTCTATTTAGAAGTATAATCATAGAGGGTAAAAGGGTTTATATACTTTTTGTCTTTTGCTGTTTTCAAGGAGTGAAAGTTAAAAGAATCTCCCGTAAGGTCTTGACTCCCTCAAAGACTTCGGAACATACTTAGAAAAGTTTAGCCTCGAAGAATAATCTCGTTTCAATAAAGGATTTTCTCCAATTTCGTGTTTATGCATTTTATTAAAATCATCCATCTTTTCATTAAATTTTATAATTGATTCAATCTCTTCTTCAGTAGGAAAAGAATTTCTTTTCCCGAGAGATTTCAAGATTTTATCATAAACTGCTTCTAACATATCTTTTTTATATTTCAGAATTATATAAATATTGTTGTGCAAAAATTATTTTATCTTTTTATACAAAGCACTCTCTTGAGAAGAAATATATTTACAACGCTCTTTGTGTCTAAACTCATAAAATTTAATATCTACTTCAAACTCTTCAGAAATATCTTTTGAAGAAATGACATAATCTTTTGGATTTATTTCAGATTTAAATTTTTTCATTTTATTCACTCAACTCCAAAATTGTCTCAGCCAAATCACCATTATTTTTTTCAAGAGTTTCTTTTACAACTTCTTCGGAAATCCCTGTCTGATTCATAACAGTTTTCACATCTTCTTCATTAAACAACTCTGGTTCCCCATGAATTTCAGAAATATCTCCAGAAATTTGAAAAGATTCATTTCCCTGCATCTTTATCTTAGTAATAGAAGGATTTTCAATAATAATTTTATCTCCATCAAACCTCTCAATAATAACTCTTTCAGCAGAAATATCTTCTTGGGAAATTCCCATCTTTTTCAGCATTCCTTGCATCTGTTTTGGGTTACCTAATCCGGGGAACATTTTAAAAAATAAATGGGAGCAAAACCCTTAAACCTAAGATTAAGAGTATAAATAAAACTACATGAGTCGGCTTTAGCATTAAATAACTATCGTATTCTTCACTATAACTCATCAATCCCCCAAATCCTCCGGGCAGATTTATTTTATTATCATGTGTCATTCAAAACAAACAAGAATAGGGTATAAAAAGTTTTTGACGTGCAAAATACAGTATAATTTGCATTATTCCAAAACCTTTTTCAAGCGTAAATTTTTGGATAAAAAATGAAACTATTTATCTTCGGTTCTACAGGCGATTTAGTAAAAAGAAAAGTTATGAAAGCATTACAAGAACTCGAAAAAAAGAATCTAGAAATTTACGCACTTGGTCGCAGAGAAATGGATAGGAAAGAATATCAAAATTTTATTTGTTCTAATTGTTGCACTTCAAAATTCAGAGATTCGTTACATTATGTAAACATAGATTTTGATAAAATAAATCTTGACAAATATCTCACAGTTTCAGAAACAAATTATTTTTATTTATCACTTCCTCCATCCGAATATATAAAAATTTTAAAATTCATAAATAAGATTGCAAAGGACTATGAAATCAAAATAATTTTAGAAAAACCGTTTGGAAGTAATTTAAAAGAAGCAAATGATTTAGGAGATTTCTATGAAGAATCGGATATAAAAGATAAATTATTTATTTCGGACCACTATCTATTTAAAAAAAATTTTCTAAATCTAGCAGAAAATTTCAATAAGATAAAAATTGTTTCAATTGAAAAAATTGGACTCGAGGGAAGAACAACATACTATAATTCTATCGGAGCTTTGAAAGACATGATTCAAAGTCATTTCTTAAATTTAATTTCAAAAAGATTAAATTT
>CAYVIQ010000062.1:0-2986 GCA_964451595.1 Candidatus Woesearchaeota archaeon | reverse complement strand
TTGAAAATGTCTGCAGTTCAAAATATAAAAACATTTTAACAAGGGGGTTCCTTAATGAAAATGTTGAAGACAGAATTGAGAATTATAAAAAAGATTTTGATGTTGTAATAGCAAATGATTCTGATGACAATTTTATAAATGAATTAATTAAATATATATAATGAAAAATATACATTCCAAAGAATATTTTGTAGAACACAAAGAAAGCTTAAATATCTTAAGACTTTCTAGAATTATGTCAAATTTAGTAGAAAGATGTAGTCATCAAATAAGCGGAGATTGTAGTGGATGTCGTTTTGATTGTCTAGATACCAAAAAAGATTCTGAAGGAAATATTATAAACTACTCCAAAAAAAACTCTCAATGCGAATATTATGATATAAGAACTCTTCCAATCTAAACTTTAATCTCGCCACTCTGCCAATCTTTCAAAATTAATCTTGCAGTTTTATCCTCATTAATCTCTCCTTTCTTCTTCATAAAACCCTTTTTCCTCCCAAGCTCTTCAATTAATCTCTCTGAATCTCCTCCTGCATCAATGCCATAAAAATCTTCCAGAGTTTTAGAATAATTTTTCATAATCTCAAAAACAGCCATTTCAGGATCCTTGACCTTACTAAAATCTCTTGCACCAACTTTCGCATGTTTTGCGATTTTCTCTTTATCAAAACCCGAATATTCACTTTCAGGAATAACCCCTGGACTATCTAACAAATGAATATTTTCGGAAAGTTTCAATTTTTGTAAAGCTTTAGTAAAACCAGACTGCGAAGATGTCCCAGCAGAACTCTTTCCAATAAGAACATTTATCAAAGAACTCTTACCCACATTTGGATAACCAATAATACCCACAGTAACCTTGCCAGAACCATCTTTGTTAACAGGTTTCTCAACATTCTTAGAAAGTTTCTTAATCAAATTTCTTAAGTCTCTAACCCCATTTCTCTCTGTTGAAGAAACAAAAACTTTCGGTTTCAAATTACTAAAACCTCTCAAGGAAAGTTTCTTAACCAAATCAGATTTATTAAAAACATAAACAAGAATCTTTCCACTCTCTTTAACTTTATTCTCAAAATCTTCGTTTCGAGTCTCATCAACAAATCGTGCGTCCAAAATCTCCAAGACAATATCAGAATCTTCAATTATTTTATCTGCGATTGAAGGAAACTTTCCTCTCTGTTTCCGAACATTCTCAATTCTCCTAGTATGCCTTGAAGAAAAACTATAACGAGGTTTTGTCATAATTAGACAAATAAAAAAGGGTTTATAGAATTATTGAAAAAGGAATAGAGGTTCTAAAGATACAGATAAATAAAAAATATATTTTAACTCAGAATTACAGAAATTTTCAGTTTTTTGAAGAAAGATTTATATACTTAAAATCAATCGAGAAAATGAAAATGAAATTTTGCAAAAAATTACGAAATTTTCCAAACTGGGAGGTGAACAGATGATAGAAGAAACGGAAAGTGATCAAAGAAGAAATGACAAAAAAGAATTACAATCAAAACGAAAAAATCAAACATTATATTCTAGGTTTTGAGAGAAGAACCAGCGGAGCATTTGAACATTCTTGGAATTTAGGACAAAACTTGTATAAGAGAGGAAAAAATATTAATTATCTTACGCACTGGTGGGATTCTCCCGTAAAAGAAGTCTCTCTTAAAAATGAGTCTACTAAGATTTTTGAAATAGATAAATTAAAAGAATATCCAGGAGTTTACCATTTACAAACACACACATGGGAATATGCTAATCACTTAGAAAAAATAAAATCAAATCCAGATTCCAAACTAATTTATAATTTACATGCAATAATTCCTTACTTTTATCTTAAGGGCAAAGATAAAAAATCTTTTTTAGATGGAACTTTACCGAAAAATATTTTTGAAGAAATTATAAAAAATAGACTCGGGGAAAGAGAAAAATCACAATTGAGTGCAATTGAAAAGGCAGATTATTTGTTCACAATTTCCGAAGGACATAAAAAGGTTCTAGAAAAGATGAATGTTAAATCTCCCATTTATGTTTTTGAAAATGTCTCAGATTTTGATACAATATCTCAGGATTCTTTAAAAAAAGCCTCTTCAAAAGGAAAGGAATTTAGAGATTCACTTAACACAAATAATGTGATGATTTACTGCGGAAATTTATATGAAAAAAAAGGATCTTTTGGTTTATTTGATTCATTAAATAAAATAAAAAAAGAATTTGGTACTTCAAAATTAATTTTACTTGGTTCAGGTCAAGATAGAGTGGATGGATTACTGAAAGTCGGACTAAAAAAACAAGATCTAGAAGACATTATATTGGTTCCATGGATTAACAAAAATACTTTAGAAGGAAAAGAGGAATTTCTAAAATACTATTATGCTTCAGACGTTTTAGTACAACCTATGATTACGGAGGGATTATTCTCTAAAACTGTTATTGATGCTATGGGTGTTGGACTCCCCACAATTACTTGCAAAAGCCCTTATACAATTGGAACTTCAGAAAATTCGGATGAAATATTTAGTTCTTTCGTTCAATTGAAAGAAAATCCTAAAAAAACTAAAGAAATTGTTAAGCTAGCAAAAGAAAAAGTAAAGACAGAAAACACTTGGGATTCATACATTTCTAGAATGGAAAAAATAATTTCCAAATAAAATCTATAAAACGCCCCCGCCGAGATTTGAACTCGGGTCACTGCCGTACTCCAAGGAGGCTGCGTTGAGACGCTAGACCTTTCCTCTCATCGAGTTCTAATCACCTCTCTCATCTTTGTGTCCGTAAAGAATTTTTGCGAACACTTTTGAGAGGGCAGCATACTTGGCCTCTATACTACAGGGGCGTGTAATATCCTTTAGGAATTTGTTTTTATAAATTTATCCGAACAAGAGATACCCAAATCTTTAAAAACCATTCTCCCTAAAAATTCCTATGAAAAGAAGTTCAAGACGTTGGAAAAAGAAAGGACAAATGCGTTGGAAATGGCAACGTAAAA
>CAYVIQ010000061.1:0-3143 GCA_964451595.1 Candidatus Woesearchaeota archaeon | reverse complement strand
AATAATCTTGCTCTTTTTTTTGCTTCAAGTTGGTATTCGCCTTGTTCATTAAGAGTCAGATTCATTGATCCATTTTGTAACCTTAAGTTTATTCTTGCTTCTATTCTTTCTTGGATTTCATCTGGCAAAATTATTTCTTTAGTTTCGTTTCCAAATATTCCAAATATTCTTCCATTTTCTTTGTATAATTGAACTCTTGTTGAAGCGTTTGTTTCTTTTACCTGAATTATTGTGTTATTGGAATTTCCTGCATGTATTGTTAATTCTCTTTTTGTTTGGTTTCTTTCAGGGTCAAAATATTCGCATCTTGTTGTTGAGCCATCACATGAACAATTATTTGGACACTCTGTTTGATTTAATCTATTTTGTATGTTAAGTCTATTTTGATTTTGTGTAATTTCTGATTTTTCTTCTTCGCTCAATTTTTTTACTTCTCTAATTTCATATTGATATTGTGAACCGTTTTCAGAAACATTTGTCCTCTTTTGTGCCTGTTCATTTGCAGCTTGAATAAAAGCTAAACAAAGTACTAAACTAAATAAAATAAATGCAATATATACCGCTGATACACCTTTTTTCATACCCTATTTAAGGAAAGATGCTTTATAAATTTTTTTGATTGATAATTTCTCCGAAACCAATTAATCTCCAGTGATTATTTATGTTTCTTGCAATTCCAACGTTGTCACCTTCAAGCGCGATTATTGGAATGTTTAAAGAAAGCTCTATTTCTTGACTCTTTTTGTCAATTCTCTGAACAATTCCTACAGTGATTGTTGTATTTACAGAAAGCATCAATAATTCGTTTGGTTTTATCTCATTTATTTTTTCGTGCTGTTCCGTTCCTAGAACTTCATTAAATAGTCTCGATTTGATTTTCATCTTATAGGTTATATCGGGGAGATTTCCTTCTGAAGACACAATGCATCCAGTTAATGAATCGGTTTTTGCGAGCGAAGGATCAAGATTCGTTTCTATTGAAATACTTGCTCCAGGACCAATTTCTTCGACTTTTTCTGATCCCTTAAACAATGAGATTATTTTTGTTGCTAGTGTTTTGTAGGTTGTTTGATTTTGTTTTTTTATTGTTAGACCCGGTTTTATTTCTATTTTGTCGCCTACTTTAAGGGTTCCTTTTTTGAGAATTCCTCCTAATACACTTCCATTTAATTTTCTAATAGATGTTCCAGGTTTATTTATGTCAAAACTTCTTGCTACTAAGAAAACTGGTTTTGATTCCGTATCTCTTTTTGGAATTGTTATTTCTGCTAATTCTTTGAGAATTTTATCTATGTTTATTCCCTGTTGAGCAGATATTGGAATTATGGGAGAATTCTCTGCTATTGTTCCTTTTACAAATTCTTTTATTTTTTTATAATTTTCAAAAGCCTGTTCTTTTGAAACCAAATCTATTTTGTTCTGAACTATTATTATGTTTTTGATTCCTTTTGCTTGTAAAGCCATAAAGTGTTCTCTTGTTTGAGGCTTGATTCCTTCATTTGCAGCGACAACTAAAATTGCTGCGTCCATAGTTGCTGCTCCTGAAAGCATAGTTGCCATGAGCATTTCGTGTCCTGGAGCGTCGATAAAAGATACATATCTAATTGGTTTTCCTTCTCCTTTTGAATTAAATTCTCCTTTGTCTTCAGATATGACTATTTCTGCATAACCTAGTTTTATTGTAATTCCCCTTTTGAGTTCTTCAGAATGAGTGTCTGTGAATTTTCCAGTTAATCTTGAGAGTAGTGTGGTTTTTCCATGATCTATATGTCCAACGACGCCTACATTTATTGAGGGTATTTTTTCTTTTACCATAAAAAATTTAGAACAAGTCGATTAAAAAAGGTTTGGGTATTAG
Source organism: Candidatus Woesearchaeota archaeon (assembly GCA_964451595.1). GTDB lineage: Archaea > Nanobdellota > Nanobdellia > Pacearchaeales > GW2011-AR1 > MWBV01. The sequence goes on along the minus strand of CAYVIQ010000061.1, from coordinate 1,285 downwards.
AATTTTTTTTTGAATATAAGATTCAATTAAATCTTATTCAAACTTATTTTCTTCAGAAGGAGCTTCTTTTGGTGTTAGTGATTCTGCTAATTTTTTGCTTTCTTCTGGTTTTGCTAATTTTAAATTAATCTGAATAATTTTATCTGAGATTGTTTTTCCGTGTACAACTTTTCTCATTCTTAATCCTCCTGGGGTTGGGTTTGATCTTTTCTTTTTTCCTTCAAATTTGGGTCTTTTGTGCATTCCAGGACCATAGGTTAATAGAACTCTCTTTCTTGTGAATCCTTCGACATTTTTGAAAGCAGGAAAACCTGATTTGTCTGATGCTCCTACAATTTCAAAATCATAGCCTTCTAATTTTGGCGAAATGTCCTTTCCAGAGATTGTTTCTCCGAGGGATTTTCCAATTAGAGCTTCCGAATCTGATTCTAATTTGAATGTTTTTCCTTCCTTTGTTCCAATATTTATTTTGAATACCATTGAAATGAATAAGATTTTTGGTTTAAAAAGTTATTGTTGGTGTTTTATTGTCTTACCGAAACTTTTATAACCTTAATTTATTATTTCTGGATGTAAAGAAAGATTAATAAGTTTGATATTATTTAATTTTCCGTAAATTTAAAATGAATAAGCAATCTAATAAAAAGAATTTTACAAAAAATTCGAAGAACAATTTTAAAACTAGTCGTAAACCGATGGAAATTATAACGGATGTTTCCTTTATTCGGGATGTTCGTTCGGGAAACGTTGATAAAGCTAACTTGATTGGACGAGTTAATCGTGTTGTTCAGACTGGGGGTCCGACAGTTTTTGTGATTTCTGATGGAACAGGAAGTTTGAGTTTGAAAGGTTTTGTTGGTCCTGGGCAAAGAGCTTATCCTGAAATCGATGAGAGTGATTGTATAAAAGCATTTGTTAAAATTGAAGAATTTCAAGGCGAGACAGAAGGAGAAATAATAAAAATAAGTAAACTTTCTGAAGAGGAAAATAAAGATTTTTTGAAATCTATAGAGAATATTGAAAGAGAGAGGGCTGAAGTTAAACCCCCTGAGTTTTTGGTTAAAGATATTATTTTGGATAAATTAAAAGATTCTTTCGTTAAGGCTGCTACTGAAATTCGTTTGGCTATAATTCAAGATAGACCCATAATTGTAAGACATCATAATGATGCTGATGGTTATAGTTCGGGTTTTTCTTTGGAAAGAGCGATTTTGCCTCTGATAGAGGAGCAACATGGTTCGGCGAAAGCAGCTTGGGAATTTTTTCAAAGGGCTCCGTGTCAGGC
>CAYVIQ010000060.1:0-3251 GCA_964451595.1 Candidatus Woesearchaeota archaeon | reverse complement strand
AATTGCGGGCAAACAACCGTTTATATATAGTATTCATTCTTTTCTCGATTTTAGAGGATATGAACAAATAAGAATTAATACTATATATAAACGGTTTTTTGCCTTCAATTGCCATTCCAGTAGCTAGACTAATTGTGTGCTGCTCATTAATTCCATGATTCTGAACTCTATTTGGAAATTTATCCATTAGGGAATTTAATACCCCATAGCCTACATCTAATGGAAGGAGATAAACCTCTTTATCTTTCTCCATAATTTCCTCAAGCGTGTTAACAAAATTTCTCCTCATTTGAAATGGTAGTAATGGCTTCCTAATGTGCCTTCAATTTTTTTAATTCCTTTGCCTTTTACTGTTTTGGCGATTATTGCCAGAGGTTGTTCATATTGCTTTCTTAACTTCGAAGATAGCTCTTTAACATTATGTCCATCACAGGTTATAGATTTCCAACCAAAAGCATGAAATTTATCTCTCAGCGAAAGATAATTTGTCTTTCTGAATCCTTGAAATCCGTTTCCGTCTATGATTGCTTTCAAATTTTTTGAATTATATTCTGAAGCATCTCTTGCAGCTTCCCAAATTTGTCCTTCATCGCATTCTCCATCTCCCACTAAAACAAAAACATTCCTATCTTTATTCGCAAGAGCTATGCCCAGCCCGATACTCAATCCGTGACCTAACGATCCAGTACTTGCATATATCCCAAAATCCTTTTTTATCTTTGGATGTTCTTCTAATTTATATAATTCTTCATCGGGAATTATTCCCTTATCATTCAATATTGTATACAAAGTGCTACTTGCATGGCCCTTGCTCAAAATAAATCTATCTTCAGGACGCATTGTATCATAATACAATGTTGTAAGAATCTCCACTGCACTAAGGCTGGGTCCAATATGGGATCTTCCAGTCTTTGAATGATATTCAATTATTTTTTCTCTAATTTCCTTACTTTTCTTATTTAATTCTGCAAAATTCATTCTTTCCATTGTTTCCACCATTCATGTGTTTTTTTTAAGCCTTCCTCAAGAGAGATGTTTGGAACCCAATTTAACATTTCTTTTGCTTTTGAGATATTTCCAACCCATGTCTGTGGCTCTTTTTGAATGTTCTTAAAATCCCAAGTTATCTCTAAGTGTCGGGTGTTTATATTGTCTAGAATTCTGAGGATTTTGGCCATTGAAGATTGTTGTCCTGATGCTATGTTGATTACTTCTCCTTTTATTCTATTATAATTTTTTGTGGCTTTCAAAATAGCAGCAACCACATCTTCGACATAAATATAATCTCGAACACCATTTATTAAGTGCAATTCCCCTCCTATCAATTTTGCCTTATTCAAAACAGGAATTAATCTAGAATGTTCTTCCCAAGGACCATACACACTAAATAATCTTAATGTGGGAACCTCTTTCTCCTGGCAATAGAGTGTTTGCATAAGTTTAGTTTCTCCATATAAATTATCTGGATTACATTTATCCGATTCTTTCATAGATTTATTTTTTATCCCATATTCGCTGCTACTTCCGATATTGATTATCGGAATTTTATCTGCAGCCGCAATAAGATTCAAGGTACCTTCTAAGTTAGTGGAAAGCATAGTCTCTTCATCTTTTTGATGAGAAGGATATGCCCCATATGTAGCAAGATGATAAATAAAATCTGGATTATATTCGCCAATTACATTCTTTAAGTCTTCTAATTGAGTTAAATTTCCTTCAAAGAAATCAACTTTTCCATAAAGGTCTTTTGTACGCCAAGTTTTACTTTCTTTCCTAATTAATAAACCTACTTGATTCCCTTCAGAAATCAATTTTCTTGCCAGATTATTTCCAACAAATCCTGTTCCTCCGGTGATAAAGGTCTTCATATTTTTATCTTGTCTTGAGATGTTTTAAAGTTAATGGTGTTCTATTATTTACTCTTAAAAACTTAGAAATATTTTTAAATTCATCAATTTAAACAATTTAATGATTAAAGAAGATTCCTTTAAGATTTCTGCCATTCTTCCCGTATACAATGGAGAAAAGTTTCTAAAAGAAGCTTTAGATTCAATACTAAATCAGACATTTGGAGATTTTGAGTTAGTAATTGTCGATGATTGTTCTAAGGATGGTTCTATGAATATAATTAAAAATTATAAAGATAAAAGAATAAGAGTATTAAAAAACAAGAAAAATCTTGGGAGTATAGCTACTATTAACCGAGCAATAGAAAATTCAAAAGGGAAGTATATTGCCGTTTGCACACAGGATGATGTATTTCATCCTAAAAGATTTGAAATAGAATATAATTATTTAGAAAAACATCCTGAAATATTTCTTGTTGGAAGCTCTGCGGTGTATATCGATGAAAATGGAAAAGAACTAAAAAGGTTTGGAAAGTATGAAGATTCAAAGTTACTAGCATGGAGATTAAGAAAATGTTGTGGGATAATCTTTCCATCAGTAATATTCAGAAATAAGGGAAAACGGGATGTTTATCTTGGGGATCATTATGAGTACGACCTTTATTATAGGCTTCTAAAGAGAGGAGAGAATTTGATAAATATTCCTCCTTTTTTGGTTAAATACCGGTTTCATCCAAATTCAGAATCCGTTTTTGACAAAGAAAGACAACATAAATTAAGTGAAGAAGTGGTTCAGGAGTTTAAAAAATTAAAGTATTCCTTAAATATCTTTGATAAAATATATTATACTTTTAAGTTAGGAATACATTTCTTAAATACAGTACACGAAAAGCGAATATTCAAATTGTAATTTTTAAGAAAAAGTTTGTTCTAGTTCTAAAATTTAAACAAATCGAAAAATTATTTTTGAGTAAATTGGATTGGATATGGTCCAAAAAACCTAAATCTATTTTTAATAACAATTTAGAAAAATAATCAAATTTTTCCATCGGCTTAAATTTTAGATACATTAATTACATGAGGCAAAAAGAATTAGGCAGCATGGGATTCGAGAAAAATTAAGATTGATAAAAAATGATATCCAAATTTTTATATTTTTTCAAATTAGGTTTATTTGATTTTTGACCTAGCTAAGAAAAAACATATTTTTATAAATTGTTCCGTTTTTATTCTTTAATGAAAAATAAAAAAGTTGCCTTTTGTTTTTCTGGACAAGCAAGAACATTGGATATTTGTTACCCCTATCTCAAAAAAAACTTTCTAGATCCTGCTGGAAAACATGGAAAAGATTATGATATTTTCTCTTGTGTTGAGGATGATGAAAATGCAAAAAAAGTAGAATTG
>CAYVIQ010000059.1:0-3698 GCA_964451595.1 Candidatus Woesearchaeota archaeon | reverse complement strand
ATAATCTCCAGTAATTCTGTTGTTGCAATGATTAGTTCGGTCACAGGTCTTCTTGGCCCGTTAACCCAAATATTTGGTTCTAAATCTATTGGGAAAAAATCTCGAAAAAAAATTACAACCAAATTTACTCTTTTGGAATCTTTTTCTTGGTTGGCATTTTTGATTATTGGATTTTTATTTTATAAAAATATCCTTAGGGAAATTCTCCCTCTCGTATTTTTATTATTTTTTTCTATTCATACAATTTTTCTAAATGCAATGATTCCTGCATGGTTTTCTTGGACAGGGGATCTTGTTAGTCAAAAATTTCGTGGAAGATGGTTGTCTAAGAGAAATTTTTTAATTGCTTTTACCTCGCTAGTTATTGCAATAAGTGCAGCTTATTTTTTAGAATATATGAAAGGAATTAATCAGTCTATGGCAGGTTTTGGAATTTTATTTTTCCTGGCTTTTGTCATGAGATTAATCTGTTGGAAAATTTTTAAAAAACAATATGAACCAAAATTGGAAGTTCTTTCGAATGAACATTTTTCTTTTTTAGAATTTTTAATGAGAGCTCCAAAAACAAATTTTGGAAGATTTTCTATTTTCAGATTTTTCTTTTATTTTGCTGTTACAATTGCAAATTCTCTCCTTGCTGTTTATCTTCTTAGAAGTCTTGGTTTGAGTTATGTTAATTATATGATTGTAATTTTATCTGCTACATTTTTCTCCCTTATTGTGACAGAATTGTGGGGAAAAGTTGCAGATAGATATGGGAATTATAAGGTGCTCACAATAACAACAATTTTAATTCCGTTAATTCCACTTCTTTGGATTTTGCATGATTCTGTATTTTATCTAGTTTTAGTTCCAGGTCTTTTGAGAGGTGTTGGTTGGGCAGGATTCAATTTGGCTTCATCAAGTTTTATTTATGATAATGTTCGTCAGGAAAAAAGGGGGATCGCATTGTCTTATTTTAATATGATGGGTGGTTTGGGAATATTTTTTGGAGGATTGCTTAGTGCGGGATTGATAAAATATTTGCATTCTTCTGCGAATGATCCTATAATTTTTATTTTTATAATTAGTTCTTTGATTAGCATGGTTGTTGTTGCAGCTCTTATTCCATTAGTAAGAGAGGTGAAAAATAAAAAGTCTGAAAAAGATTCTCATGAATTTAAACGGTTTTTGATTAAGCAAATTCGTCCAACGCTTTCAGAGGAAGTTCATCAAATCTTTGGAATTAAAAAATATTTTTGGAGATGATAACAAAAGGTATATAAAATAGATGAATTTTGTTTCATTATGTTTGGTAAAAAGGTTTGCAAAAATTGTGGGGAGAAAGTTAGTTCTAAAGGTAATTTTTGTTCTGTTTGTGGACACTCTCTGGGAGATAATTTTGGAAATCAGGATTATGGGATGTTAGGTAAAAATGATTCTTTTAAAATAAATGAATCTGATTTGTCTAATTCTCTTTTTGGAGGATTTGGTGGAAAAATTATGGGCAAGATGTTCAATAATGCTATGAAGATTCTTGAGAAAGAAATGGAGAAGAATATGAAAGAATCAAGGAATCAAACTAATAATTCTCGTGCTAATTTTGAACTTTATATTAACGGTAAAAAGGTTAGTCCGGATAAAATAAAAATCTCCAACGGTCCTAAAATAATTAAGAAGGCTTCTAATAGAAATTCTCAGAATTTATTTTTTTCTAAACAGAAAAAAGACAAATTTCTCGCATTAGAAAGAATTTCACCTATGACGAACTTGAAGAGGCTTTCGGATAAAGTTATTTATGAAGTTTCTTTGCCTGGAGTCAAATCTCTTGAGGATGTTTCTATTGTGAAACTTGAGAGTAGTGTTGAAATTAAAGCTATTTCTAGGGATAATGCTTACGAGAAAATAATTCCCGTTGGTATGAATTTGGATAATTATTATCTTGAAAATGAGACTTTAGTTCTTGAAATGGTGGATTCACAAAACTTATAAACAATATAATTTTGATTTTTGATAGAGGCTATAGCCCGGTTTGGTTAGACAGAACTACAATTCTGCTATAACCATTCTTAGTTGTAATCTCGACATATGAGGCTATAGCTCAGTCTGGTTAGAGCGCTGCTCTGATAAGTTAGCTTAGGTTAACGCAGTTAGGCAGAGGTCCACGGTTCAAATCCGTGTAGCCTCATTTGATTAAGATGAAAAAGGATTTTGATAAAATTTTAGAAAGTGGCGAAAAATTTAATTTTGGGAACACTAATTATTCAGATTCAAAAATTAAAAAATATCTTGGAGAGGTTGTAGATGAACAAGAAAAAGTAATTAGAGAAGCAAAGTGTACAATTTATGAAATTTCTCAAATATGTTTTCCGCAATTTCATCCCTTTTATAGAAAATAATTGAAACCGTATAATTTAAAAACCAAATTTTTCTAAAACTAACATGACAGAAAAGAAAATTACTGAAACAAAGAGTTCTGTTAAAGGAATGTATCATTATATTAAGCAGGCTTGGAAGAAACCAGATGTAAAGGTTCTCAGAGAAAGAATGACTCAATGGCGTTCTGAACCTGTCCAAGTAAAAGTTGATAAGCCTTTGAGATTGGACAGGGCAAGAGCTCTTGGTTACAAAGATAAGAATGGGGTTAGTGTTATAAGAATTATGGTTAAGCGTGGAGGTCATAAGCGTTCTAGACCTAATAAAGGTCGTAGAAGTAAAAGACTTCATGCAAGAAAAACTCTTAAGATGTCTTATAAATGGATTGCTGAATCTAGAGTTCAGAATAAACACAAAAATCTTGAAGTTTTGAATTCGTATCTTGTTGGAAAAGATGGTGTAAATTATTTTTATGAGGTAATTTGTGTTGATCCTGTGAAGCCTGAAATTAAGAGTGATAAGAATCTAAGTTGGACTGGTAAAGGTTCGAACAAAAATAGAGTTCTTAGAGGGCTTACGAGTGCGGCTAAAAAATCAAGAGGTTTGAGGAATAAACATCCTACTTCGAAAGTTCGACCCTCTGTGAGAGCTGGTGGAAGACGTGGAAAATAATTTTAGAAAATGCCTGAAATAAATTTAGAACAATTATCTTTTACTCGTCGAGGGACTTTTTTGATAAATCTGGGAGAGAAATTGAAGCAAAAACTATTTGTGCTGGAATTTGCACTTATGGGAATTATAAATATACTACTCATCAAATAATTCCTGAGAATGCAGATTCATTTGCACTTGGAGAAAAAGATAGTCAATATAAACAAGAATTTCCAATTGTTTATTTAAAAAAATCAAATTAATTTTCCTCCAAAAATTATAAAAACCCTTTTTCATTTTAATTGAAATGTTATCAACATTACCTATCGATTTGGACAAAGTTTCGAAAGAAGATGTTGATAAAGAAATTCTTCGTTTGGGTATGATTGCTGAACTTGATGCGATTAATCTTTACGAGCAACTTGCTGCAAAAGCTCATGATAAAAATATTAAGAAAGTTTTGCTTGATATTGCAAAAGAAGAGAAAACTCATGTTGGAGAATTTCAATCAATGCTTTTTGATTTAGACAAAGAACAAGTTGAAGAATCTGAAGAAGGTCGAAAAGAAGTTGAAGAGATTAAAGAATAAAATGATTCTTGAAGGGAGAGCACAAAAATTAATTAGAGAAATGAAATCAAAAGGAAAATTTAATACTTGTGATTTTGAAGATAGAAAATATGTTGATTCTGCA
>CAYVIQ010000058.1:0-3848 GCA_964451595.1 Candidatus Woesearchaeota archaeon | reverse complement strand
GAAAAAAGATTGATATTCTTTTTGAAGATTCTTCAGGAGTTAAAACATATGTTGAAGTAAAATTCAGCCACATCAATCTTACACAGATTGTTGAATACACAGACCTTCTTAATAAAGAAATGAAAAAAGGGATTTTGCTTTTGTTAATTTTAATTTTTATGATTGTTTTTTTATTTGTAATACGTTTAATATCATCAGCTCAGATAGATGATGTTTCGTCCGAGATTTTTTGTCATGAATTAGAAGTTTATGACATAGACATTTTATATGTGATACCTAATTTCAATTTAACTCCTATCTCAGAAAATGAAGTTTGGTGTGAATATATTTTGTCTTTGAATAAAACTCTTGAGATTCATGGAATAAATCATCAGCCTTACAGAGAATTTTTAACTGAAAATATAACTCAAGAAGATATCGATTTTGCATTAGAAGAATTTCAAGATTGTTTTAATCAAACACCTGAGAAATTTAAACCGCCCCAATTAAAAATTTCAAAAGAAAATAAAAAGTTGGTTCTTGAAAATAATTTAAAATTAGAAACAATTTTAAATCAAATAACACATAAAGTTTATCATTGTAACGATGAAGGAAGAATTAAAAATAAATGGATTAAATTGTTTTAACCCGTTTTGAACCTCAAGATGGCACCAATTCCAGACAAGTTCATAAATTGTTGGCCTTCTTCCGTTTCCGTTGAGATAATTTCAACTTTGGAACCTGTATCTTTGGCTTTTTGTTTCAATTCCTTGCTAATAGCTTTGTCAAAATCTTTAGAAACTAAAAGCGTATCAACAGCTCCATATCCTAGAGCCTTTCTGATGTTATCTTCTTTGTAAGCTGCCAAATCCGGTTTTTCCCCTAATGTTTCAAAGAATTTTTCTAAAAGTTTTTTTTCATAAATTATTTCCTGATTCGCTAAAAGATCTTGAGCTTTTTCAACGAGTTCTTTTATTCCCGATTCATCTGAACCTCCGATATCTAAACGGCCTATGACCTTGTTCTGTAGTTGTGTCATTAAATATTCATTGTCAATAAATTCATCTTTTGTAGGAATTGGTCCGCCAATAATTATTCCTTTAAGTTTTTCATTTTCAAAAAAAGAGTTTTTCATTTCATCTGCAATTCTTTTGTAGAAATCTTTAGTTAAACCTTCTGTAATTCTATGAAATCTTTGAGAACTTTGACCTCCTGCACGAACTTTACTAGGGATCCCTGAAGTCATCTTTTGTAGAATTTCAATTCGCTTTCCTTCTAAAACGCCAATTGTTGCTTCTTTTCTATCCATAACTAAAAGGCCATAAATCTCGTCGATTTCGAGTTGTTCTTCTAAAGGTTCAAGAACGAATTCTTTATCACAACGGTACATTCGAACTTTTAGTGGTTTTGGGGGTTCAACAGACCAAAGTTGTAAATCATCTTGGCCTTCAATTTTAGAAACATTTCCACAAAAAACTGCCATTCCATTTTCCATTGATCCTTTAATTTCTTTTAGAAATCGTACAATCTTTTCGAGTGCGTCAATAACATTTTTTCTCGTTGCTGTGGATTTTATATTTTTGGCAGTAGATTGTTCTGCTTCAAGTTGCTTTTGAACCGAATTTACATCATAACCTGCTGGAATGTAAACCGTGATTAATTCAGTGTGTCTGCCACGATGAGGTTTTAATTCTTCGATTACATCAAATAATTCATCTTTAGTAATTATTGCCATATTTATAGAAAAAGATAGGAGTTTATAAAATTAGTCAATCAACAAATTCAACTTTGAAATCTTTTCCTTCCTTAATCTCTCTGGCATTTGTAACATTCTTTAAATCTTCAATGAAACAAATATCTTCTTTTTCCAAAGTCAAAACTATTTCAGAATTCATAGCTTTTTGATTTGAAGATTTTTCCTGTCTAATTTTTGATATAACTTCCAACAATTTTTCCCAATCGTTCCCATCCAATTTTGAAAGGGATTTTGCACTTGCAGAAACAACGGGCCACTCACTTAAATGAATACTTTTTGATTTTTCAGTTTTCTCAAAAGATTCCTTATAAATTTCTTCTGTGATAAATGGCATTATAGGGGCAATAAGTTTCAAAATTGTTAAAAGAGATTTATACAAAGTATATTGAGCAGAAATTTTTTTATCCCCTTCTCCTTGATAAACTCTCTTCTTAACTATCTCCAAATAATTATCACAAAAATCATTCCAGAAAAATTGCTCAACTTTCAACTTCGCCTGAGAATATTCATATTTTTCAAAATTTTTTGTGCAATCTTCAACCAAAGAATTCAACTTCACTAAAAATAGTTCATCCAAAGGCTCCAAATTTTTCGGCTTCTTCCCATTATAACCTTCAAGATTCATAAAAACAAATTTGGAAGCATTTATCAATTTATTTATCATCTTAGTTCCGGCAACCAAATCTTTTTCCTGATAATCCAAATCACTTCCTAATTTTGAACCTGCAGCCCAGAATCGCAAAGCATCAGCCCCGTATTTATCAAGAACTTCTTTAGGTTCTATAACATTACCTTTTGATTTTGACATTTTCTCGCCACCAAGGGAAACCACCCCAGAAATAACTATATCTTCCCATGGAATTTTTTTCTCATGCAGATAACTTTTAACAATAGTATAAAAAGCCCAAGTTCTTATTATATCGTGTGCGTTTGGTCTCAAAGAAAATGGAATTTTAATTTTATCGCCAAACAAAGAACTTGCTATCTGGGGGGTTAAAGATGAAGTTGCCCAGGTATCTAAAACTTTGTCCTCTGGGATGGCTTCATTTTTACATCTAGGACATTTCTTTTTTGTCTCAAGAGGATCAACAGGGAGTTCTTTTTCATCTGCCAAAATCAATTCATTACAATTCTTACATTCCCAAACAGGAATTGGAATGCCAAAATGTCTCTCTCTTGAAATTCCCCAATCCCATTCCAAACCATTAACCCAATTATCATAACGCTTCTTCATAAATTCTGGATACCATTTAATCTTATTCCCAAGATCTATCCATTTCTTTTTATTATCAAGAATTTTGATAAACCATTGTTCTGTCGTTATAAATTCTATAGGTGTTCCGCATTTATCATGACAATTAACTATATGATCTACTTCTTTCTGCTCGACTACCAAATTCAATTTCTTCAAGTCTTCAAGAATTTCTTTTCTTGCATCCTTGGTCTTTAATCCATTATATTTTCCTTCTAAAATTTTTCCTTGTTTATTTAAAATTAACTTGGGAGTTAATTTGTGTCTATTTACTGCGTCAACATCAAATCTATCTCCATAAGAACAAATCATCAGAACCCCTGTTCCTTTTTCAGGATTAGCAGATTCATCTGCAATTATTGGAACTTCAAAATCAAACATGGGAATCTTTGCCTTTTTTCCCACAAATTTTTTGTATCTTTTATCAATAGGATGAACAAAAACTGCAACACAGGCTTCGAGCATTTCCGGTCTCGTTGTAGCAATCAACAAATCTTTTCCTTCACATGAGAATTTCAAAGTTGAAAACAAACTTTTCTCATCTTTATCTTCAAGTTCTGCCTGAGCAATTGAAGTCTGACATTCAGGACACCAAATCGTCGGAAACTCCTTTTTGTAAATATTTTTATTTTTGTAAAGTTTTATAAAAGACTTCTGAGAAATTTTCCTCGAATTATCATCAATTGTAGAATAAATTTTGCTAAAATCGCAGGACATTCCAAGATCCTTCCAGTCTGCAATAAAATCCTCTTTAGTCTCTTTCAAAGTTTTAAGACAAATCCTGATAAACTCTGCTCTCGACATATCCTTGCTTTTAATTTTATTCAGTTTTTCAACTAATCTTTCTGTTGGCAAACCATT
>CAYVIQ010000057.1:0-3884 GCA_964451595.1 Candidatus Woesearchaeota archaeon | reverse complement strand
AATTTCCAATGAGTTTTTTAGAAAATGGTACAAGAATTAACAAATGGTGAGTTCAACGAATTAATAAAAGAAGGGACTGTTCTTATTGATTTTTATGCTGATTGGTGTATGCCGTGTGTTATGATGGGACCTATTGTCGATGAGATGTCTGAAAAGTTTTCTGGGAAAATTAAATTTGGAAAGGTTAATATTGAAGACAATCAAGATATTGCGCATAAGTTCAATGTTTCTTCAATTCCAAATTTTATTTTATTTCAAGACGGAAAAGTCGTAGAACAATTTGTTGGCGGAATGGATGAGGAAGATTTTGAAAATAAGTTGAATGAACACTTAAAGTAAATAATGAATTTCTTTGAAAACTTCGTTCATATATTTTATTACCCAATTTCTTAAGAAAAGTGCTCCACCAAAATTATCAATATTTTCTGAAGCATAAACATAAATTTGTTTTTTATCTTTATCGAATTTAAATTCATTCCATTTTTCTTCAGAGAAATTAATATAGGTTTTTCCGAATGCTCTACAATTAAAATCATCTTTGTTAAAATAAATCCCTCCTCCATAATTCCTACTTATTTGAAACCCAGTTACCAAACCATTCTCTTCTGTCTGATAAACAGAATCCCAACCTTGAGGAAATTTTCTTTGCAATTCTTTTGACCAATCTTCTGCAACTTGGGGGAAAATATTCTTTGCTATTTTATCGTTAATAAAGATATTTTCATCGAGAAGTTTTGGGTGAATTGGAATTTGAAAGCAAGTCTCGTGAAGTATTGGAAACTCTTCTTTTTTGAGAATTAGATTGCAAAGATTCATAAGAATAATCTGAGAATTATTTGTTATAAACATTATTGTAATGAAAGATAATTTTATAAACAATTTATTTCTAATTTTCTTAATGGCTCCGTAGCTCAGCCTGGTCAGAGCACTGGACTTTTAATCCAGGTGTCGCGGGTTCAAATCCCGTCGGGGCCATTTGAATTAAATTTTTTGGATAACATTCTAAAATATATTTTTGATTATATATTTTCCACTATACAGAAAGATTTTTAAATGAAATTTTGGTATCTTTTATTATTGCATAGTTGTTAATGATATCAGATGTTATTATGCAATATTTAAATTTGAGACTCTCGAGGATAATATGCACATTTTACAGGCCAAACACACAAAACTTAATGAAAAGGAAATTCAGGAATTACTGGATGAGCTAAATATTTCTAAATCCCAACTACCAAGGATCCTTTCTACTGATACTGCACTTCCAGAGGGATGCGTTGTTGGCGACGTAATCAAAATCGAGAGAAAAGATCCGGATACCGGGGAATTGAATTTATATTATAGGGTGGTTATCGCCTGATGGATCGAAAGAGTCACCTAATTGTAAGTAATTACCTTAAGGAACATTCTTTAGTTGAATCTAATATCATCTCTTTTAATAATTTTATAGAAAAAAGACTTCAAGAAATTGTCGATGAAATCCAAGAAACAATTGATAACGAAGATTATGAAATTACTTTAGGAAAAATTGAAGTCGGAAAACCTAAAGTTATCGAGGCTGATGGAAGTTCTTCTTTGATAACCCCCGCTGAAGCAAGAATCAGAAACCTTACTTATGCTGCACCAATAAATCTTGAGTTAACTGTTAAGAAAAGCGGTCAAATTGATTCTGAAGTTGTTGAGATTGGAAAGATTCCAGTTATGGTAAAAAGTAACGCTTGTAATACTGTGGGTATGCCTCGTGAAGAATTAATTGCTAATTATAATGATCCAATGGATCCAGGAGGATATTTCATAATTAAAGGTAATGAGAGAGTTATGGTTATGGCAGAGGATTTAGCGGAAAATCAAGTTTTTATCGAAGACAACAAGAAGGGCGAATTAGTTCTAAAATTATTTTCTTTGAAAGGAACATACAGAATACCTGTGACAATGAGTGAAAATAAAGAAGGATTACTTAATGTTACATTCAGTCGATTCAAGGATGTCCCAGCTATTGTTTTATTGAAAGCTCTTGGAATGACTAAAGAATCTGAGATCTCAAAATACATTGGAAAAGAGACAGATAGTGTAATTGTTAACTTATATGAATTTGTTAATTTGGCAACGAAGGAAGATGCTATGATGTACATTGCAGAGAAGACAAATCTACAAGGAACTAAAAAAGAAATTCTTGACAGAATAAATCAGAGAATTGATTCTTACCTTTTCCCGCATATAGGGACTGGAAAAGAAGATAGAATGAAGAAAGCTATTACCTTATGTAAATTAATAAAACAATACTTTATTGCTAAAGAGAATCCAACGTTGAGAACTGATAAAGATCATTATGCAAATAAGAGGGTTAGACTTTCAGGAGATTTATTGGCAACTTTATTCAGAGTTAATTTAGGGATTTTAATTAGAGATATTCAGTATTCTTTACAGAAATCTTCTAAGAGAAAAAAATTCTTTTCAATAAAAGTTTTAGCGAAGTCGACTTTATTTAGTCATAGAGTTGAATCTGCAATAGCTACTGGAAGTTGGACTGGCGAACGTTCAGGTATTACTCAAAATATTGATAAGACAAATTACCTCGCAACAATTTCTCAATTACAAAGAGTTTCTTCTATGTTACCAGGAGATCAGGAAAACTTTATGGCAAGAACATTACATCCAACTCATTATGGAAGATTCTGTCCAATTGAAACTCCTGAAGGAACTGAAATTGGTTTGAGAAAAAATCTAGCTATCTTATCAAGAATTTCTACAAGAGTTGAATTAGACAATAGGAAGTTTGAAAAGGAACTTGAAGGTTTAGGTTTAAGCATAAATGAAAGTGGTAAGTTTGATGTTTTCTTCAATGGTCAATTTATAGGGGGAGTTGAGAATGGATTAGATTTTGTTTTAAAATTAAAAGAGATGAGACGTGACGGAAATCTTCCTGAACAAATTAATTTTAGAATTGAGGAAGGATTTGAGATTGTCCATATTTCTACTGAACCTGGAAGAGCATTGAGGCCATTAATTGTTGTTGAAAATGGAGCTCCAAAACTTAAAGACGAGCATTTAATCCAAATTGAACAAGGAGAATTAAGTTGGAAAGAATTAGTTAAGAAAGGAATTATAGAATATTTGGACGCTGCTGAGGAAGAAAATTGTTTAATTGCATTATATGAAGAGGAATTAACTCCTGAACATACGCATTTGGAAGTTGATGCAATCTCTCTTTTTGGTGTTATTACTTCGTTGCTTCCTTATGGAAATCATAATTCTTGTGCAAAGTTAATTAAAGGTACAAAAGGGTATAAGCAGGCATTAGGATTATATGCTGCAAATTATTTGTGTAGACTTGATACGGATGTAAGTATTTTACAATATCCTCAGAAACCCATTGTAAGAAGTTTTGTTTACGATACTCTAGATATTTATCCTGCAGGACAAAACCTTGTTGTTGGAATTATGGGCTACGATGGGTACAACGTAGAAGATGCTTTAGTTTTCAGCAAAGGAAGTTTAGACAGAGGTGTTGGAAGAAGTTTCTATTTCAGACCTTACTCTGCTATTGAAATGAATTATGCTGGGGGATTGAAAGATGAAATTGCGGTTCCAGAGAAAGATTCCTCTGGTTACAGAATGGAATCAAGTTATAGATTATTGGATGATGATGGAATTGTTTATCCTGAAGCTGATGTTAATGAGGGAGAAGTTTTAATTGGTAAAATGTCTCCACCAAAATTTTTGTCAGAAGCAAGAGAAATTTCTATCCGAACAAAGAAAGAATCTTCAGTTACATTGAGACAGGAAGAAAAGGGAACTGTTGAAAGTGTTTTTATTACCGAAGACGACGAAGGAAATAAAATTGTTCAAGCTAAAACAAGAGATTTGAGAATCCCTGAGTTAGG
>CAYVIQ010000056.1:0-3957 GCA_964451595.1 Candidatus Woesearchaeota archaeon | reverse complement strand
GCAATTAGTGCAATTATCAATATAACTCCAGCTATAATTGAAGTTATTATAATTGCTTTGTTGTCTTTTTTCATGTTTGTTTGACCTCCTTATAACTCTATTACAATTTTCTCCAATTTACTATGGAGATTATGAAGATTGCTAAAAGTGATCCCACTAAAAACCATAACCAAAGAGGAGTTCCTATTGGAGCGATTAAATCATTTGGTTGAATTTTTTCTGCTGTGCCAGAGGCCATTTCTGTAACTGCATAAATCGCATTCTGACCATCTCTGTTTGTTAATGTTGTAAGAGATTTTAATTTTTCATAAACTCCTAAGGCAAATGTTCCTGCTAATGTTAAGATAAATGCCGGAATAATTGATTTTACCTTATCTGAAATCTTTTTTTTGTGAGAAATAACAATTGATTTGTTTGATAATTCGTACATGATTATCTTCTTGCCTTTTTTACTCCAGAAGAAGTTTTTTCTTTTTTGAATAAATCCTGAACTTAGCAATTTTTTAATATTGTATTCTATTGTGTTCATTGGAATTTTTAATCCAGTCGATAAATCTTTTTGGGAAGCTTCGATTTTTTCCACCAAGTAATTTATTATTTTTTTACAAGTTGAACTCCCAAGAACTTCTGAGATTGCTTTTGATTTTTCATCGTCAAGAGAGATGAGCATATAATTATTTTCATTAATCATTTTTCATTATATGTTTTAGAGTATATAAATAATACGAAGACTTCAATTTGAATTGAAGTTATCTTGGATTATGAGATATTTTTTTATCTATATTTTTTATCCAAGGAATTTTTAATCGTGAAGGATAACCGTTCATTATCCTTTCTCTATTTTTTCTAATAATTTTTGTGATAATTAATCCAGTTGTAATTATTATCAAAGCCAAGATCCCTATTGCAATAAGATTTCTATTACTTATTCTATCGCCAAAAAAAGAAAAGAAGATTATTGCGGGAATAAAACTAATCAATATTATTTCAATAAATTTCTTCCATTCAGTTTTTGAAGATGCCGAGAGAATTGTTGTTATTGAAATTGGAAGGATGGGAATTGCGTAAAGAATGTAAAGAATTTTTCGGTTTTTTTCCACAAGTTGTTTATATTTTATGTATCTTTTTCCTTCGTTTTTAATTTCAAATGATTTGAAAAAGGCGAACGCACACGTCGCTGCAAATAAATGTCCCATATAACTATATAATGCGCCCATCCATGTTCCGTATAAATATCCTGCGACGACTATGAATAAGACTGAAGGAATTGGAGAAAATAAAATTCCTAGACTAATTAATAGAATCAAGATAATTGGCCCAAATATTCCTGCGGACTGAGAAATTTTTGATATGCTATCCACATTGTTGATTATTTCTTTCGCTATTAAAAAAAGTCCAACAATGGAGATTATTGCTATTAGAAACTTAATAAATTTTCTTAAATTATTTTTCTCAAGCATAATTGTTTACAAATTGTTTGCCTCTTTATTTTTTCTAAGATTTTTATTCTTTTAAATTTAATTCTCTTCTAAAACTATTTTCCCCTTCTTTTGAATCTGTAAATGATTCTATTTTTAGGGGTTTTTTGAATAGGGGACAATCTAATACAAATGTTTCAAATTCTCCCCCTTCACCAATTTTGGAAATTTTATATTTTTTATTTAATTCTGAGATTTCTTTTATGAATTCTTTATTTATTTCTCTTCCAAGAAATTTTCTGTTCAATGGGTATGCAAATACTCCTGTGAGAATTATTTTGAATTTATCTTTTAATAATTCGTTTAAATATTCATCTTCAGCAATTTGCCATAAAGGGTTAAAACATTCTATTTTTAATTTGTTGCAGATTTTTTGTATTCTAGAAGCTTGGTAAACTGATTGTATTGCTCCAGTTATTACGCCTTGAATTTTATATTTTCGTTTTGCTTCAGATATTGCTATTTCTAAATCACTTAATTCAATTTCTTTTTTTCCTTTTGTTTTTTTAATTATTAATGGAACTTCCATAGAATCTGCCTGGAGTTTTGTTTTCTCGATTGATGGTGTATGGAACATGTAACTATGTTTGTTATCTGAGATTATTGAAATTGCGCATGTGAGTTTATGTTTGAATTTTTTCTCGGCAAGATATCCAGCATAAACAGAATCTTTTCCTCCAGATAAAAGTAGTGCAAGTTTCATGCATTCTTAGAAAAAACAAAATATATAAAGTTTGGGTGAATGTTTATTTTATGGATAAGTATTATTATTTGAAAAACAATTCTTTAAAGCACAGCAGTAAAATAATTTTGAATAAACAAATAATTGAAGAATCAAGTAATGAACAAATGTTTAATGAATATCTAGCTCGTATGATTGAAGATAGTGATTCATTAGGACACTCATTTAAGAATAATAATTCTCCTCTGGAAGATTCGGATCTCAAAGAGTGGTCAGGATTATAATTAGTCTCCCTTAAGAGCTTCCTTTATAATTTCTATTTTTTCTTTATTAATTGTTCCAGATTTCATTTCGTTTATTAAATCTTGAAAAGGATCTCCATTATGTTCTATAAACGTTTTTCTCATCCAAATGTGTATCTCATCAAAAGGTTTTTCTTGTTGCATCCAAATTTTTCTTTGATTTTCAAGATGTAATAATGGTGAAAAATGAGAAATTCTTTTTTCTTTTTCACTTCCTGCGAATTCGGTGTAAGTTATTTTCTTTTTTTTATTTGGGTCTGCAAGATGATTTGTTAATCTGTTGAATATTTCATTTATTTTATCTTTGATGGAAATTGTTTTCATGTTTGGCAGAGAAATGGATGTTTCTCTTAATGCGTTTTTCTTTATTACTTCTTTTTTTATTCTTCTATTTTCGGTTATGATTGCTTTATTAAGAGATTCTATTAATTCCTTCAAAGTAACTTTTTTGAAACGAGGCATGGGGCTTCTCGGAATTAAGTTTGGGATTTCCTCATCTAATTCAATTCTTTCGAGGGATTTTGATGTAATTACTTCTTTGCTTCCAAAAAGGATTTCGTCTATGGATTTAATATATTTGTTAAGAAGAATTTCTGATTTTATTCTTAGTAATAGCGATGCTGCTAAAAGAACTTTGCTTGAAACGAAAAAATCTGCTTCTTCAAGTTTTAGAACTATTTCCATATATTTTTCTGTAAGGATTGTTATATTTACATCCCATGGATCGAGTTGTTCTGTGTTGATTAGATCATAAATAATTTCTTGCCAACCGATTTCACGATTAAAAAGAATATCATGAACTTGTTGCTGTTTTGCATTGGGTTCTTGAGAAATTATTTCGTTGTTTTTTTCAGCCTCTTCCATATAGAGAATATGTTGCGAGGTTATATAAATATAATGCGTGGAAGCAAATACTAAAAAATATTAACTAACTCCACGACTTTTTGTAAATTAATTTAAAATATTCTGAGATAATGAAAATAAAAACCCTGGGAGATTCTTCAAATCACATCAAATAGTAGACTTGAAGCCTCTCCTGGGTAAAAAGAGGTGATATTAATTATAGAATATTAAACTATTTAAATGTTTCGGTATTGTTACTTCTTAAAAATGACAAGCGGTTTGGATGATAAAGTAGTAATCAACAATACTACTAAAAATGACAGCATAAGTTTAAAATTGAATTGATTCGTAGTTAGTAATTATTTTTAGGTACTAATTTCTTACATTTATTTAACTTCTTCAACAGGTATCTTTGGTTTGCCCTCAAATTCAGAATAATGACATTTACCACAATATTTTCTACCTTTAGAGTCCATTAAGAAAACTCCCGGACCACATCTTGGGCAGAACTTTGCATTTCGAACTACTTTATCCCCTTCAACAGAATATTTTGTGTATTTCTTACTAGTAGGTTTGTTCTTGTGAGGTGTCTTTCCTTTCTTTATTACTTTTTTCTTTGCCATCTTATTCTGGTTTCTCCTCCACGTTTTCT
>CAYVIQ010000055.1:0-4057 GCA_964451595.1 Candidatus Woesearchaeota archaeon | reverse complement strand
GTATCTACAGTTTGATTGTATCTGGTGGGTCTATATCACTAGAAGAATTAAAAAGTTTCTCGTTCAAATAACCCTGAGAAGAGATGCAATCAGCAATTTTATTTGAGAGCACATCTCCTTCTAATTCACGAACATCGTACGGAGCCCCATAAAAATTATAAGCCATTCCAAAAACTCCTCCAGCAACAATTACAATTATAGCAAACCAATAAATAGAAAGAACCTTGTCCCCTCCAATTTTACTTATAAAAAAATTATTCATGTTCAACCTCCGAAAAAGTCAAAAAATAAAATCCAGTATATTCGCTATTCGCATTTGTCTCGGGGTAAGGATCATTCAATTTAATACTATTAAAAAAACTATAACTATATCCTCCACCTTCACTAAATTTAACAAAAATAATATTTCCCTCTACAAATAAAGCATTCTCAAAATTAAAACTATTTTTATCCGTCACCTTTAATCCTTTCCGCATATCAAGTTTGATTATCATTTCAGGTTTTGCATAATCTGTAATTAAAGCAATTTCTTTTGCATACCTCTCTTCTAAAACTCTTCCAGAAGAAGATTGATTTGTAATAAAAAGTATCAAGATAGAAAGAAACACTACATTCAAAATAATAAAAACAACATTCTCGACAAGTACAGATGATCCTTTCTTATTTTTTCTAAAAAAATCGAGCTGAAAAAATGAGAATTTTCTCCCTTTTTTATTTTCAAACATAAAACAGCAAAAGAATAATTATTAATAAATCTTTAGAAAATTAACTTAAAGTGGTTACATCGTAACAATTCAAAGCCTCAAAAGATTTGGAATTAATTTCAACAATTGTAGGGGCCATAAAAGTATTTTCAACTCCATCACCTTCTACAGAAATTGCTGCAATCTCAGGATTAATTTTTCCAGTAAATTCCCCGCTTGCAACTAGAATAGCTCCAGCAATTAAACCCGGCCATGAATAGCCAGTAAAAAGACCAACGACAAAAATAGTCCCTCCAGCAGCAATCTTCCAAACTCTTCCAGAAACTTCACTTGTTATACCCATAACGATATAATATTGTTTTCCAAGTGAAATCTTTCCAAATATAACATCAACACTTTGATTTTCAGAAGCTGTTTGTTTTAACAAATCAATATCATTAGTATCAAATAAATACTCTGCGTAAGTTTGACTTTCAGAATATTGTGCCATTGTCATAAAATCGTAAAGCTCATCTTTGCTAATTTCTCCAGATTCAAAATCTTCAATTCCAGAGAGACTATCATCAAATAAAATTTGAGAACAAATTGAACAATAATTGTCCTTCACAAAAAAATCTTTTCCAATATAATCAACCTGTCCTGCACCAAATGTCCACCAACATTCAGCCATTTTATCAGCAATGGTAGAATAAACTTCTGAAGAAGTTTTCACTTTTTCAATTTCAGGATTAGTCATCCCATCACAACTTCCATCAAGGGTAATACAAACATATTCTCTTGAACATTTTAACGGAACCGCATCAGAAGGAATAACAGAACTTCCTCTAGTTATAACCGAGTTATGACAAATCTCAGAATCTGTTTCAGAACCAAGTTTTAATCTAAACAAAAAAAACAAAATAATCACAAAACTTGCAATTAAAATTATGAGCATTATAATTTGCTGAGTAGTCAACTCACCTTTTTTTCTAAAATTAAAGATTTTTTTATTCTTCATGAAACACCTAATTTTTTTAGTAAACTATAAATTGCCACCAAAGCTATTCCAAACACGACAACCCAGATTATATATTTTATCATTTCATCCAAATTCATAATTATTCAACAATGTAAACACTGCCTCCTTGATTTATAATTTTCAAAAGTTGAAGCTCACCAGTAATTTTTATCTTGGGAAATTCTCCAAATCTATTGTCAATTAAACAAATTCCATTATCTGAACATTCCTCTTGTTGTCTATCTTTGTTTAATCCTTCCCAGAGAACATTGTCACAAAAACAGACACAATTAACATCCGCACATGAATTTGGTTTCAAAGAATCTCCTGAAAAACTAAACAAATACCACCCATCTGGTTCAATAATATCTTTGATCTTAGTTTCTCCCTCAGTGAGATTATTTGTCAAAACTTTCAAACTTTCATCAGAACTAATTAACCAAGATTCAGCTTGATTCAGTTTATCCCCTTTAACCTTTGCAAAATATATTGAAGTCAAAAGATAAACTAAAAAAATAAGTGCGATAACGGCAATAAGGATCTTTAAAGTCTCTTCAGCCAAAAGAAAACCTTTTTTATTTTTTACAAAAGACATTTTATTTTATTAAACCCAAGATCATTTTACTCCCATTACCAAAAGCTCCGAACGTTCCTCCAATAGTTCCCGTAACAATTTTGTAAACCCCATAAATAACTGCTACAATAACCACTAAGGCTAAAATCATTTTTATTAAATTTTCAATTGTAAGTTCCATTTATCTTCCTCTAAATAAATCTTTTATTTTATCAATAAAACCAGTTCCAGAATCTTTAAGCAAAAGTATCGCAACAAAGATGATAGCCAAAACTGCTAAACCGATAATCAACCAAGGCAAATATTCCATAACAATTCCTTTTTTTCCAAATAATAATCTCCTAAGTTTTTTCATAAGACAAACAATTTAAACAACTTTATAAAAATATTCCTTAGCATTAAACAGCAAACAAAAAGGATTAATTAAAAAAAAAACAATATTTTTTATTAACTAAGACTATTTCCCAACACCACTGAACTCAAAATAAACAACGCAATTATTGTTAACAAAGAAACTACAAAAAACAATCCTAATCCTTTACTAATGTTAGTTCCAGTTTTATATAAAGTCTCAAGTTTATCCTCCCCAGAGTCTATTGTTACCAAAGTTCTTGTTAAGATAAAAACTATCTGAACAAGATAAATTCCAATAGCAATAGCAAGATAATAAGGAGGGATCATTCCAATAACTTGAAAAATCCCATTAGCGCCTAGAATTCCTTCGAATCCTGCAACGCTCCCAGCATCTCCAAGACTTGCTAAATCAAGTTTATTCAAAATACTTGTAATCATCAAAGCCAAACCAACCACAATTCCTGATAACAAAGGAGCGAGAAAAGTCATATTACTTTTCATATCGGAAACAATTTCTGCAAGCATATCTTTCAAACGTGTAGTTATTTTCTGTATATTTTTTACATATTCAGAAATACTCATCAAACTAACTGCGGCAATTTTCAAACCTTTCTTTGAAGATTCAATCAAAATTTTCATACTCGTTGCAATCAAATCTGAAGGATAAAATAATAAAGCTCCCCGACGGGAATCAAAGATCGCTTTCTCAACACTCATTCCTAATTGCCGAATATTATAATTAACCTTAGTAAAAAAATCCCCACTAATAGAACCTTTAGAACTTTCAGCAACTCTTCCAAAAACTAATTCAGGAGGAACGCCATTACCCAACCGATTACCTAATTGAAACAATGTACTATTAAATTCCTTTTCAAGATTTTTAGTTTTATTTCTCTCTTTAATTAAATTCCTAGTCCTATTTTTATAAGCAATAGAAAAGAACAAACCTAAACCAAGCGGGATAAACAAACCCAAAACTGCAGCCAAAGGTCCAAACGGTCCAACAAGTTTACCTGCATCATTAGTTTTGAAATCAAAAAGACTCTGTTCTCCAAATAATTTTAAACCCAACTCTGAAAAGGTGTAATCAGAATTTAATCCCAACATCTCTGGAAAAGCAGTATATCCAAATAATAAAGGCAATAATCCAACTATAAAAAACGGTAAGCAAATCAAAAATGCATTGAAATAATGTGATTTATTTGTGTAATCTGGATAATAAGGATTCTTTTCTAAAAGCGAAGCGTCACCATAACCTCCTGGACGCATTAACATAATTTTATCCATCAAAAAAAATGCCAAAAAAGGAATTATTAAATTATACAAAACAATAACATGCATAGACTTTATTGAGCCTCCCAACATTGCCGACGCTAAAGGGATTAAAGCAATTCCCAAGATGGGCAACATAACTGTAAGCATATACGA
>CAYVIQ010000054.1:0-4105 GCA_964451595.1 Candidatus Woesearchaeota archaeon | reverse complement strand
TTAGCCCGAGATAAAAAAGTTGATTATAAAAAAATAAAAGAACTTTTTCCACAAAGAGATTGGCATTGTCATTTCTCAGGAATTGTTTATAATGAAAAAGGAGAGAGACATCATATCAATTTGGAAGAAAATCAGTGGAAAGAACTTTTTGATAATTTACCCAAGGATAAAAACATTACAATTGTTTGTGAAAGTCCAGATAATTTTAAAGATAGCATTAAAGGAATTAATCTTCTTAGATAATAATTTTATATTTTTTAATTTAAGCAAACATTTATATACTACTATTTATTACAAAGTACTAATTAATACAATGAAAAATGGATACTCAATTCAAGAAAGGAGTTTTGGAGGTTGCAGTGTTGAGTTTGCTCCAAAAGAAAGATTATTATGGCTACGAACTGGTTCAAAAAATCTCGGAGAAAATAGAAATCTCGGAAGGAACATTGTATCCACTTTTGAGAAGGTTAAAGAAGGAAGGTTTTTTGAAGACATACCTTAAAGAATCAAAAGAAGGGCCTTCAAGAAAATATTATCAACTCACAAAAAAAGGAAAAGAAAAAGCAAAAAAAATGAAAACGGAGTGGAAAGATTTTGTTAAGAAAATAAGGAGCGTCATAGAGGAATGAAAGAAAAAATAATGAGTAAGAAAAGATTCATGAATGAACTTAAGAGAAATCTTAGAGGACTTTCAAAAGAAGATAGAGATGAAATTGTAGAAGATTATGAAGAACATTTTGAAGTAGGTAAAAAGAAAAAAAGAAAGGAATCAGAAATTGCTAAATCTTTAGGAAATCCAAAGCAAATTGCAAAACAAGCAAAAGTTGAATTATTAGTTTCGAAAGCGGAAGAAGATAAATCAGCTAAAAATATTTTAAGAGTAGTTTTTGCTACAATAAGTTTAAGTTTTTTTAATTTGGTTTTTGTTGTGGGAATATTTTTTGCATTACTTTCAGTAATAATTGCTTTATTTGCAACAGGTTTTGCGGTAGCGGTTTCGGGAATTGTAATTATATTTTCTGGAGTTTTTTATCCTACGTTTTCTCAATTTTCATTTTATTTTAGCATTAGTCCGCTTGCTATTATCTTTGCTGGAATAGCTGTAACCGCATTAGGAATTTTATTGTTGATTGGAACATTGTATATAGGAAAAGGGTTTTATGTTATTACAATAAAATATGTTAAATTAAATATCAAGATAATAAAGGGGAAATCAAGATGAAATTCATTGGAAAGTTCACATTAATTTGGGGGATTGTTTTTATTGTTTCGAGTATTTTAGCTACAATATTATTTTTTTCAAGTTTTAATCTTCATGATATTAAAAATTCAGATTATTATAAAAGATTGGATTTAGAAGAAAATATTTCTTATTTGGAAATTGATGAGGTGAAGATTAATTTCATAAATGAGGATGTTTACATTGAGAGCATCTCAGGAGAGGAATTTATTTTTAATTTGTCAGGCTACTACCCTTTAAGTGAATCAGGAGAATATCCTAAACTAATAGTTAAGAAATCTGGAGATGTTTTGGATGCTTATATTGATTACCCTCAAAAAAGATATATTTTTGGAATAAATTCTGTAGATTCAAAATTGTATGTAGGCGTCCCAGAAAGATATTACGGAAATTTTAATATTAATCTTATTTCTGGAGACATCAAAGTTAGTGATGTTGTATTGGATAAATTTGGAGTTAATATTGTTTCTGGAGATTTGAATATCCAAAATTCGGAGTTTTTTAGAGGAGATTTTGAAACTGTATCTGGAGATATTGAAATTCAAGATTTTGAAGTTAAAGGAGATACTAGAATTTCTTCGGTTAGTGGAGATATTGGATTGGATTTTGTTGACAAATGTTCCATTGATTTGAGATTTGAAAGTGTTTCAGGAGATTTAAAAAATAATTTTGGTAAGATTGTTAACGGAGATTATCTGGTTTCTGTTGAAACTATTTCAGGAGATTTGAAAGTTTATTAATTAAATCAAACTTCCAAAAAAGTCAACCCATACATGATTAAGATTCCAAGGATTATTGCGATGAGATTTTTTATCGAGAAATTCTTCTCTTGTTTTTTATGTATTTCGGGAATTAAATCAGATCCTGCGATGTAGATAAAACCGCCTATTGCAATTGGAATTATTATATTTATTATATTTTCAAATATGTTGGAGAAGAGAATTATAATCATAGCTCCAATTAGTGCGGTTAGTGCTGAAAGGAAATTAAAGAAGATTGCTTTCCTTTTTGAATAACCTGCATAAATTAAAACTCCGAAGTCTCCGATTTCCTGAGGTATTTCATGGAAAATCACTGCAAGAGTTGTTGCAATCCCTAAAGGGATATTAATAATATAGGCTGAAGCGATTATCATTCCATCAATTAAGTTATGAATTCCATCTCCAATTAAATTCATTATTCCAAGATGATGCGGATGAGAGTTTGAAGTCGGAGTGTGGCAATGACGCCAGTGAATGAAATTCTCAATTATAAAAAAGAAAACGATTCCTCCCAGAATCAAACAAGAAGCTTGTAAATTAAAAATACCTCCTTCAACAAGTTCAGGAATCAAATGCAAAAATGCTCCGCCTAAAAGAGATCCTGCAGAAAGTGCTACAAGAAAAAGGAGAATTTTGTTTAGAGAATTACGTTTTATTAGTATGAAAAGAATTCCTAAAACCGACATCAAGGAGACAATTATCACGCTAAAAATTATATAAAGGTTTGTTATCATTCATTTAATTAGAATTGGGGGTTTTTTAAGTTTATCAATAAAAATATAAAGTCTTCTTTGCTTTTTGGAAAATGAAGAAAGCTATAAGATTGTATATTACTGGAACTGTCCAAGGTGTTTTTTTTAGATCATTCATAAAAGAAAATGCTGAAAGATATAATGTCAAAGGTTTTGTTCGAAATTTGGAAGATGGAAGAGTTGAAGTGTTTATTGAAGGAAATTCTGAAGATATAAATAAGATGATCGATGTTTGTAAAAAAGGCCCGAAGCATTCTCAGATTAGAAAAGTTGAAGAAAAGTTAGAGAGATTTCAAGATTTCAAGACGTTTAAAGTTTTACATATATAACCTTTGATTATTGAAGGAGGATTTTACGAGACGAATTGGATCAAAATCTCTTCTGGTTAAGAAAATTTATACACACTATTCTTTGGTTTGATATAATCGAGTGCTTTTTTCTTCTTTTGAAAAAGAGAATTTTGGTAAGTTATTATTTTCTTTTACTTTTTGGTTTTAATTTTAGAACTAAAGAAATAATTACCATAGCGATTAAAATTATTCCATAAATAATAAATTTATTACTCTCGAAAATAGTCTTTTTATCTCTATTATCTTGGTTAGAGAAATTATTTTGTTCGGTTGTGTTTGAGGGGTTTTTATAAATCTCCTCATTTATTGATTTAATATAAACTTCTGCTCTACGATAATAAGTATTTCCAGTTATGTTTTTTAATAAAATAGAAAAATCGTAAAAGCCATTATCATCCAAGTCAATTTTTATAGTTTCGTTCATTGATAGATTAAAAATGATTGGATTACTTGAGATTGTAATTGTTGCTGAATTATTTTTTATGTCATTAACTTTTAATTCATGGGTTTCATTTTCAAGATTAAATCTTAATTTCCAATTTTTACCTAAAACTTTTAGGTAACCTTCTTGTAGATTTAATTGTGTTAATATATAGGTTGGGAGTCCGCTACTTGAAGATGAAGAGGTATCTTCTTCTGTTGAAGTAGAAGAAAGAGCAATGTTTAAGGATTTTGACTCATTTAAATCAAAACTCCCTGTTTCTGTAAGATAACTGGATCTACTTGCAGAATAATTGTAAGGGTAATAGGTTACATTTCCTGTAGAATTAAAATATTGACTAATTAAATAATTTGTTACACCTGAAACATAAGTTTGATTATCTGAAAACGTATCTGTGAAGATTAATGTTGCATCTGAAGGTGTTATTGTGGGTGTTATAGAATAATAAACACCCAATTCACTTGAGCCCGTGAGAGTGTTTTTTGAAGTATACCCTCTAACGTCATAGAAAGTTACTGTTGAATTTGAACCAAGAGATGCTGGACAATTATTTCCATCAC
>CAYVIQ010000053.1:3327-4409 GCA_964451595.1 Candidatus Woesearchaeota archaeon | reverse complement strand
AATTCCATTGAGTTTCTCCATTTGGAAAATCCGATTTTTTTATTAAACTTGTTTGCGGTTGGTTTTGCCATGAAATATCCTGTTCATCCCAAGGTTCAGTTACCTTACTAAAGGAGAAAGTTGGCAAATTATTTGCACTGTTTGAGCCCGTAAAACCATAAAGATCAAGTCTTGCGGAAATTATTTTTTTGTCGTTAGGAATTTTATCAAGAGGAAATTCAATAAATGATTTCATCTCGCTTAAACCACATTCAAAAACTATTTGATAATTTATATCCAGTTTTGAATCGTCACCAGATGCATTGTAAAATTCAGAACAGTTGGACAATCTACTTAATTTTATCCATGCATCTTTGCCTTCAGAACCAGGCTGAATAATTATTGAATCCAGATTTTCTTTAGGAGGATTCTCATTTCCAGGGAAAACTCCATCGGCCTGATCAATCAAAATGTTTTCTAAAAGGGAAATTGTTTTTTCAAAGTTTTTTGTTTTCTTAGTTAATTTGCTTACATCAAACCCTATGTTTGCATTTGCCCATGCATTCAAAGTCCACCACGGATTTTCTGTAGTGTTTGCATTGAAATTTGTTCCAATTTTTAGATTTGTGTAAGGGCCTACAAGTCCATAAAGTTCTAGACTTGCCTCAGGGGATAAAGATGCAGAAACACTCGCATTGAAATACACCGAGGTTTCTAAATGAGAAATGTTGAAATAATTTTTAGGATCTTTTGTTAGAGTCCAATTTCCATCTTTAAGTTCGAGAATATTTCTATAATGAAAATCGTTTGAGAATTCCATTTCGATTTGGGAATCAAGATTTGCATCAAGATAAAAATTTAATGAAGCTTTAGGCAAAAGTACGACTGGTACAGGGCCAACAGCAAAGGTAATTGGAGTGAAATAATATTCCTGCAAGGGGATTTTTTTATTTATATCAAATATTTCTAAGTCAGTCACTAATTTAATATTTGATTCTCCTTCAACTAAGATTCCTGATTTTGCGTGCAACTTTCCATCGGTGATATTTGTCTCCAAATCTGTAATAATGTTAAAATCAGAATAGCCTCTGATTTTTGCCTGG
>CAYVIQ010000053.1:0-3317 GCA_964451595.1 Candidatus Woesearchaeota archaeon | reverse complement strand
ATAATTTTATCAATATCAAAATGAAAATTATAATTTCCATTTCCATTTTTCAAGGCCATTCCTTCCGAAGAAGACTCTGAAAATAAGTCATTATAAGTAAAAGATTTTTGAAAAGAGCCTTCGCCATTTTTTACTGCTTCGTCAAGAGAAGTGTTCATATCTAGTTTGAAAGATTTTTTGTCTGGAGTTGCCTGAGTTATTTTTGAAAGAAAACCGTAAGGAGTTTGATTTGAGATTCCTCCAATAATTATATCGCCAATTTCATAATCCTGTTGAGAAGAAAATCCTAGATTAGAATAATCATAATAAGTAATTTTTTCTAAATCAGAATTTTCTAAAACATAAACATTTTCGTAAATATCATTTTCAGAAGTTGAAGGTTGTTCTGCTGAAGGTTTGTCTTTAGAAGGGACATATCCAGAATCCGGATCTTCGCAGGAGTTTAGTAAAACCAGCGCTGCTAAACCTGAATAAAGAAAATTTTTTACACTCCCCATAGATTATTATTTGAAAACGTTCATTATTAACGCTATTATAAATCCTAAAAGACCAAGAATTCCAATCCCAATTGCAGAAATCTTTGTTGTTTGATTGAACTCTTCTTTTGTCGGCTTTTTCAAAGTGTGCCAAACCCTTTTGCATTTTAGGAAAAATGATTTCATATTTGCCATGATTTAATTAGAAAATTTGGTTTTAAAATTGTTTTGGTTACCTTGATTTTCCAGTCCAACAATATTTTAAAGTTTCTGGAATAAAATCTAAAATGCCTTTTTCTTGATCAGATTCAATTTTTTCTCCAATTGTAAATCCAACAGAATACCTTAAAATACCTCCTCTATTAACAATCTCCTTTTTTAGTTCATGAAATCCAAAATGTTTTTTTGATTCTAAAAACTCTCTATAAGTATCTCTTGCAATTTGTATTTTTGAATCGTATTCAATCATCTTAATTTATTTCATATCTTTTTTCAACTCTAAATTTTTATACAATTTTATTCAAAAAATTCTATTCCCAATTCTTCTTCAATTTCTCGGTGTTTCAGAGATTTTAAAGATTCTCCACCACCAATTATTTGATGACTTTTTACACCTGTTACAATTAATAGAACACGAATTGCCTTGCCCATATCTTCCGCGATTTGTGCACCCCCAATTAATTTTGCATCAGGACTCAATTTGTCTCCTACGGCCCCAATGATCGTTTTATATTCATCAAGGCTCATATTTTGTCCTCCAATAACATTTACTAAAGCTCCAGTAGCGTTAGATATGTCGACATCGAGAAGAGGATTGTTTATTGCTTTTTCTACTGCGTCTTCTGCACGTTTTTCGGTTGAGTCTGATTCACCCATTCCAATTAAAGAAACTCCTCCGTTAACCATTACTGCCCGTACATCAGCAAAATCAAGATTTACAAGTCCAGAAGTTGTAACTAATTCTGTTACGCCTTTAACTGCGTTTGTTAATATTTCGTCGGCAATTTTGAAAGCTGTCTGAAGAGGCAAATCGGGGGCAAGCTCTAATAGTTTATCGTTGGGGATGACAATGAGTGTATCGACGATAGATTCCATTTTTTCGAGACCATTTGTTGCATTTTCAATTCTCTTCTGGCCTTCAATTGTGAAAGGCATTGTAACAACACCAATTGTCAAAGCTCCTTGTTTTTTTGCAATCTTCGCAATCTCGGGAGCTGCACCAGTACCAGTTCCACCACCCATCCCACAAGTTATGAAAATTAAATCGCTTCCTGAAAGTTTCTTTTTTATTTCCGGTTCGGATTCTTTTGCAGACTCTTCACCAATCCGGGGATTACTTCCTGCTCCAAGACCCTGAGTTAATTCTTTACCAATAAGTATTTTTTGATCTGCGTTTGCGTAAAGTAAATCCTGTGCGTCAGTATTTATTGCGATTAACTCTCCGCCTTTAATTCCAATTTCACGCATTCTAGAAAGCGAATTATTTCCTCCTCCTCCAACACCAATAACTTTTATCTTCGCAGATTGTTTCTTAAGTAACTCCATCAATTCAGAATCTACTGATTTTAATTCTGAAGAAAAATTATTTGAGTTCGAATTGTTATAGATATCTTCCATGCTTTGTGAAAGCAAGGTGAGTTTTTAAAAATTGTTGTGGTGTTCAAGAATGAAATTACTTCTTTTCTTCAGCTTGAGTTTTTTCTGATTCCCCAATTTCTGATTTATCTGAAATTTCTGCTTTAGTATTAACTTCTAACTCCAAATCTAAGATTTCTTTAAATTTATCTTTAAACATTTCAGCAAAAGATTTGAATTGCTGATCCAATTCAAGAATTAATTTTTTATCTTCGACGCTGAATTTTATTTTATCTGTTTTGAATAAGAAATTTAGAAATGATTTTATTTTTTCATTTTTATCTTCGATTTTTCTTAAGATATTTATTTCATAAACAACGTCCTTTCCTGCAAGAGGTCCATTAAAATCTACGATTACTCTTCCTCCCGAGACTGATAAAACCTTTCCAATTCTGCCATCAAAATTAAATGGAATTCCTGGAACAGGGTTTATACGATGTTGATGAAAAACTTTTATAGGTAAAAGTTGGACTGCTTTTGAATTTCGTTTTCCGAAGGCATTTTCAGGAGATAATTCAAGTGTGAATTTTGAAGGAAATTTTTCTATCTCTTTGTTTATGAAGAAATCATCAATTCCTTTTAGAAACATATCTTGACCGAGAGCGAAGGAAAATGGTTTAGCTTGCTCAGGAGAATGATTGGGATTTAATTTTTTTAATTCTTCGGGAATGTTTGAATCAAAAGGTTTTTCCGAATCCTTTAGTTTTGCAACAAATTCTATTTCTATAAAATCGTTTTTCTGTAGTTTCATAAGTGTTCTTTTTACTAAAACTTTATAAATATAACTTTTTTTTGTTTGTCATGGTGTTAAAAATTATTAATGCGACAGAGGCGCGAGTTGGTACTAACATTCTTGTTGATGGAATGCCTTGTGTTGTGAAAAGTATTGATATTTCTAAGACAGGTAAGCATGGACACGCAAAGTGTAGAGTTGAAGCTGTTGGAATAATTACAGGAAACAAAAAAGTGTTTGTTGTACCAGGACATGATAGACTTGAGGTTCCAAATGTTGACAAAAGAAGAGGTCAAGTTCTTTCTAAAGCGGACGGTAAAGTTACATTAATGGATTTAGATAGTTTTGAGACGATTGAGATACCTTGTCCTGAAAGTGATGTATTTGACAGTTTGGAAGAAAGTGGAAATTGTGAATATTGGGATGTAGAAGGCGAAAAGATTGTTAAGAGAAAACTTTAAAAGTAAACTATT
>CAYVIQ010000052.1:0-4457 GCA_964451595.1 Candidatus Woesearchaeota archaeon | reverse complement strand
AATCTTCTTTTTATGAGTGTGATTTTGGAGACACATGTTGTATTGAGGAGAAAACAAAAAGTGGAAAGAGATGGTTTATTTGGTTATTAATAATTTTAATTTTAATCTCAGTTGTGGGAATTGTTTTTAGGGATAAATTAAGAGAACTATTCATGAAATTGAAAACCAAATTTTCTAAAGGAAAGAAACAATCCAGAAGACCTCCGTTTGGTTCTATGTTCCCAAGAAGACCTATGCCATCTCAAGGAAGAACCCCTCCAAGAAGAATAATTCCTCCCTCTCAGCAGAGAATGCCTCAACCTCAGAGACCTCAGCCACAATTACCTCCCAAAAAATTCAAAAAGAAAACAAACTCAAAAGAGTTAGATGAAGTCTTGAAAAAACTCAGAGATCTTGGAAATAAATAAAAAAAAACTTTATTAACTAACTTTACTTCTTAAAAAAATGAGGAAAGAAATAACAGTATTATTTTTTGCATTATTCTTTTTATTTCCATTAATTTCTGCAGTAGATATAGAACTATCAAATAATCTATCTTTGGGAGAGACTTCAATTGTGAAAATTTCTGGAAACTTCTTAGACCAAATTTCTTTAGATAATGTTAAATTTTATCGGGGGCATGTACAGACCTATTTTGATTATAATGTGGGAAAAATTGGAGATAATTATTACGTTTATTTTCAGACTCAAAATAAACCTGCAAATAATTATTCAATAAATATTTCTGGTGTGAGATATTATTCGGGTGCACAAATTTTCAACGAACCTTTTTCAGAAGAATTCTCGGTAAATTCTAGAACCGCAGATTTTAACATTAATCCTGGAATTGTTGTTAGTGAAGGAAATTTCTCCATAGAAGTTCAAAATATCGCAACTTCTTCTATAACTATTACTCTTGACACTGAAATTACTTCTGGTTCAACTTCAGGATTTTTCGATTTCATTTTTAGAAACAAAGAATTAACTTCTCAAGAATCATTTGAATTATCTTCGGGAGAAATAAAAAATTTAGATATTTTCTTAGAAGGAATTACTGAATCAACAATTCGTTCGATAACTCTTTCTTCCTCCAATACAGAGTATACAATACCTGTTTATATAATTATTTTATCTTCAGAGGAACAAACTACTGAGAACCAAACTACTCAAGAAAACCCGACAGAAGACGAAACTGTTGTAAATGATACAACAAACGAAAGTGATGAAGGAAGTTTCTGGGATCTTTTCAAAAAAGAAAACAAAACTTCTGAAAATACAAATACTAGCGACTCTGGATACAATGTTATAATTGATGATGAAGGAAATGAAATTATAGTTAATAAGAAGGGTGAAGTAGTAGAATCAAATGTTTCTTTAAAATCATGCTCTCAATTAAAAGGAGATATTTGTACTGTGAGTGAAGAAACTTGTGATGGGACAAAAGTAAACGCACTCAATGGAGAATGTTGTATTGGAACTTGTATACAAAAAGAAACGAATAACAGAGGGAAGATTATTGGTTGGGCGATTATAGGATTTATTGTAATATTATTAATTGCATTCAAGATAAAATTGAACAAAACAAAAAAGAAGAAGTTTAAACTCCCAGGAATAGATAAAAAATAAAATTACTTAGTTTACTTTTCAGATAACTCTTTGAGTTTTTTCTCAAGTTCTTGATTCTTAAAACCCAATACTCTTGCAACTTCATCGTAACCATGAAGTCTCCTTGCGATTTCATTAAGTATATCATTCCACCCATTATTTGTTAGAGCAATTAATTCTGGTTCTATGACTTCAATATGTGCAGGCATATACTTGAAAATTAAAATTGCCAAATTTGCAATTTCTTCTATTTCAATTTCTATCTCGCAAAATGTTGTAAAAAATTCTTTATTGCTTTCGAGTTCTTTAGGTTCTCTTATATCACTTGAAATTATTTTTGTTCCCTTTTCTTCTTTCATTTGGTCAATAATTTTATCCATACTTTCTGTAAGATGCTCTGCAGGACGACCAATCATTTCCAATACAAATACTACTTTTATTCCTTTTTTTTCTTTATCTGAACTCATTTTTTCTTTTTAATTTTCCTTTAATTGCAAATAACAATCCCAATAAAAAACAAAACAAAATTAAATATAATCCTGACTTGCCTTTTTCACTTACAGTTTCATTATTTGTTTCTGTTTTTATAGTTTTTGTTCCCAGAGTAATCACTTCTCTTTCAATCTCTTCCTTGGTTAAACTATCTTCTTTGAAAGTAATTTTATCGATAATTTCATTTTCCTCAGAATTTTCATCAATTATTTCTTCTCTTTCATCTTTGGATTCTTTTTCAATGTTTGAAATTTTCTTTTCTTCTCCAACGCAAGCTAAACCCTGTTCTTTTATTTTTTCTAATGTGGCTTCCCCAATCCCATAAACATTAATCAAATCATCGATTTTTTCAAAAGATCTTGAATCGATTATTGCATTGGCTTTGACTGGACCAATGCCCGAGAGCTCATCTAATTCCTCTGCAGATGCAGAATTTATGTCAATTTGATTTTCACCACATAATGCAGATATATTCACAATTAATAAAAGCGTAACATAAATTAGAACTAATCCTCTCCGCATAAATTATAGAAATTTGCAACTTTTTTAACATTTATTGTGTTGGGATAATTAAGTTCTTTTTCAATTTTTAAATAATTCTTATAAATTACATTACTTGATGTAGGACATTGCGCCTCTTGTGGCCACCATGATTTTGTAATCATTCCAAAGCCAATTATTAAATATTTTAAATTATTCTTCATAGACGATTACTCTTTTTTGTTTTTTTATATTTTTCCATGAAATCAATATATTCTATTTCTCCACGCTTTTTTCCTTTTTTTGCGATAAGAATTCTTAAAAAAACTTTATTTTCTAGGAGCCAATGACACATTCCCTTTTCTATTGCGTCTAAATATCCATTTCCCTTAACTTCAACGCCTATCACTTCATATTTTTCATTAACATTTCTCAAACAAACAAAATCAGGGAATCCCGTTCCAATTACCATAATTTTCCTAAAAGGATTATATTTTCTTTTTGCGGGGACAACTTTTCCTATCCCATCTTCTCGATTATAATCTACAGTGTTCGTCCACTTGTCCACAATCCAACCCATTTTCTCTAAGCTAGTTCTAACCCTTGCTTCAAATCTCTGACCCGCCGCGCGATTCTTTTTTCCTTGTTCTTTATAATCAATCACTTTATTTTCTTCTGGAACTTTTTCTTTTTCTGAAACCATTTTATAAATTGTCTAGTGGAGATTTTATTTTAGATAAGTCTTTATTAGAAACATGGGTATAAATCTCTGTTGTTTTCAAATCTGAATGTCCAAGTAATTTTTGAATATGTCTTATATCTGTCCCGGATTCTAAAAGATGTGTCGCAAAACTATGCCTTAACATGTGAGGAGTAATTTTAATGCCAGCTTTTTTCCCCGTTTGTTCTAAAACTTTTTGGACAGCTTTTTTTGTATATTTTCCATTCCTTCCTTCAAAGATATATTCTGTTTTGAAAATTTCATTACTATAATATTTTAATAAATCTAATTTTAAATTTTCTGAAATCAATGTAATTCTATCCTTATTCCCCTTACCTTTTATAACATTAAGAATTCCCCTATCAAAATCAATTTCTTTTCTTTTCAGATTAATTAGTTCTTGTAATCGCAACCCTGAAGAATAAAATAGTTTGATAATTAATTTATGTTTCAGATTTTCAGTTGATTCAATCATCTGTTTTATTTTTTCTTTTGAGATAACTTTTGGCAATTGTTTTTCTTTCTTTTTTATTGGAACTTGCTCGAAAGAAAATGGTTTTTTCAGCACTTCTCTAAAGAAAAAACTGATTGAAGCGTATTGCAATCTTGAGGTATTTATTCCAACATCTTGAATCAATAAATATCTTCTAACACTATCATTTGATGGATTAAGTCTACTTTTATCAATAAAATCCAAAAATTTCCTAACATTATATGCATAAGATTTAATGGTTTGTCTTGAAAACCCGTGTAAAATACATCTCTCTTCTAATTTTTGTAACAATGATCTCCCATTCTCAATATAATCCATAAGGGAACTTTTGGAGAATTATTTATTTAAATCTTCGTTGAAACTTTCGAGTTTCAAGATTAAATCTACTTAAAAAGTAGACCTAATAGATGTTGCTTGGCTTCGCCCAAATTTTAATTTTTCTTTTCTTCCCACCCTAAAGATATGAGAGATAAGCCCGCAGTCCTTCGGACAAATAGCTTTTTGCCGAGGGCAAAAATAGAAAAACTTCTTTTATCTGACCACAAACCAAAACAAACGAAATTAAAATTTCGCATAACCAAGGATAAAAGGTTCGCTTCACTCACGCAAATTTTTCATTGATACGGGAGTTCCTAATCCTTCGGATAGATAGTCGGCTTCGCCGAAAGATAATTTTTTATCTATTTG
>CAYVIQ010000051.1:0-4518 GCA_964451595.1 Candidatus Woesearchaeota archaeon | reverse complement strand
GAAATATTTCTTTATTGACTATCGCTCCAACAGGAACAACAAGTATGATGACACAAACAACTTCTGGAATTGAACCTGCATTTTTGCCTGTTTATAATAGAAATAGAAAAGTTAATCCAAATTCGCCTGAAGGAGAATTTGACTATGAGGATGACAATGGAGATAAATGGCAAACTTATCCAGTTTTCCACCACAAATTTGAAACATGGTTAGAAGCAAATGGTCACAATATTGAAGAAGTAAAGGAAATTGCTGACAAATCTCTTCATGGAAGCAAAGAACAAAAAGAAAAATATCGAAATGAATTAAACAAGATTGTGGAGAAATCGCCTTACCATCAAGCAACTTCCAATGATGTTGACTGGGTTAAAAAAGTTGAATTGCAAGGTGCAGTTCAGAAATATATTGATCATTCAATCAGCGTTACTGTTAATGTTCCTGAGGAGGTTCCTGAAGAATTAATTGGAGATATTTATATGAAAGGTTGGGAATCTGGTTGTAAAGGAATTACTGTTTATAGAGATGGTTCCCGAGGAAAAGGTGTTTTGAATTCGGGTAAAAATGATGAAGGAGGTCTTGAGAAAATAACTTTGGTTCAGAATAATGTTAAACTTGATAGAAGAATTCAGATGAAACCTCAAGCAATCAAATATAAAGTTAAACGTGAACAAAATAAAGATAGTTTGCATTTCATTATGACAAGCAATTTGTTTGTTGATGATAAAGATAAGAAAGCTTATTTTATTCCTAATGAGGATTTTCAAATTAGGGCACCATTGGGAGCAGCGACGACAACTTCTTTTGCACAAGCTGGAATGGACAGAAGTGAAATCTTGAAAGGACCTGATCCAGATTATGCTGAATTTGTGCGAAGATTGCAATCTCCTTTTTCAAATGAAGATGAAGGACTGGGCCCAAATAGAATAAAATCAATAGAGCATGCTGCAGGTTTGGTTTTTGAAGATTATTTTACTCGAAATGGAATTATTGGAAGAGATGAAAGAACAGGAGATATTGTAAATAAAATTAGGAAATCCCAACTAAGGCCTGTTGAATTTGGTAGTGATGAATACAAAAATATCATTTCTCAGGTTGATTTAAGTTCTGAAGAAGAAATTGAAATAAGTGGGCAGAATGGAAAATTGGATAAGAAGTTTATTTGTGAGCGTTGTGGGAGCACTGAATATAAATTTGAAGCAGGATGCCATAGCCCAAAATGTAAAAATTGTGATCATGATAATGGAGCTGGTTGCGAATAATAAGTTATTTTGAATCATAATAATTGTTAAAAAGGTTCAGAGGAATTAAAGAAAATGGTTAGTTGGGATGATTATTTTATGTCAATGGTTTATCTTGTTGCAATGAAGAGTAAAGACGAACGAACCCATATTGGAGCGGTTGTTGTTGGTGAAGATAATGAAATTAAATCAACAGGATATAATAGTTTTGTTAGAGGTTTAAATGATGGTCTTTCTGAGAGACAAGAAAAACCTGAAAAATATTTCTGGTTTGAACATGCAGAAAGAAATGCTATTTACAACGCAACTTTAATTGGAGCTTCCTTGAAAGGATGCAAAATGTATACCAATGGGATTCCGTGTATGGATTGTTCTCGAGGAGTTGTTCAATCTGGAATTGAAGAAGTTATTGTTGATAAATTATGGGATGGTGGAAATCGAGGAGATGATTTAGAACATACAAAAAGAGCATTGCAAATGTTTGAAGAAACTGGAGTTAGAGTAAGATATTGGGAAGGACAATTATTGAATTTAGAAAAATTTAGACGAGGTAAATTAATTTGAAAATTTCAGCAGTTAGAATTTTAGAATTGAATGATAGATATAATTTAATTGATAATTTATCTGAACGGGAAATTAATAATCCGGAGGGAACTGGTTTTGATTTGCGTGTTGGACAAGTTCATGAAATTGTAGGAGATAGTTTACTTGGAATTACTGAAAGATATTCGTCTGAAACTAATTTAATTGGAGATGTTGAAATTAATGGAAATGAAAAAGTTATTTTGAGACCTGGACAATTTTGTTTGGTTACAACAATGGAGACTCTTCATGCTCCTGCTGAAAAAATTAAATATGATTATTTCTTTCCGGAAGCATATTTAATTCCAAAAATTCATCCTAGAAGTTCTTTACAAAGAGGAGGTATCAGTTTTCATGCAACAAAAACTGACCCTGGATATAAAGGAAAGTTAACTTTTGGAATAAAAAATCAAGGAAATCAGGATTTTATCTTTGAACTTGGAGCAAGGATGTTTAATGTTGAATTTGAACCCGTAGTTGGAGAATTGAAAAGAGCTTATTCTGGACAACATCAAGGGGGCAGAGTTACTAGTGGTGGAATTTCTGAGGTGCAGAATTAAAATGAAAAGAGTTAATTTAATTCCTCAAGAAAAGAATAATTATTGTGTTTGTTCCGTTCTGCAAGGAATTTTCTTGGAAAATGATATAAAGATCTCTCAGGATGAAATTGCTATAAATTTGACTTCTTCAAAAAATGGTTTTTTAGTTAATGATAATAGAATAAAAAAATTTATGGAAGGTAAAGGCTTTGATTATAAGTTTTATTGGTATAATGAGACTCCCTTAAATGAACCTGCTCTTTTACTTGAAGAGATCTCAATCGGTAGTGGATTTATAGGCCTAGGAATACATACTTATAGAGTATTAGAATTTAAAGAACCTCTAATTATCTCAGATAATCCTGAAAATTCCTCTATAAAATCATTTAATCTTTATGATCTAAGAAGAGATTTTGAAAAAAGTGATGGAGGATTTGGTTTAATTAGAAAATTAAAATAGATTTTCAAATATAATCATATTTAAAAAAATAAGTTCAATAAAAAATAAGATGGTGATTAAAGAAGACGTCAATTTGTTCGGTGTGAAGGAGATATTTGTTAATTTTGTTGGGCACAATATTCTTCCCTCAACAGGGCAAGGAATTGAAGCAGAAAAAGCAAAAGTTTACAATAGAATCCCGGTTATTTTAATGGATAAAAATATTCGAGTTTCAAGAATGCAACCTCATAGAGCTATTTATTTGCAATATGAAAATTTTGGACAAGAAAAAGACAAATTTGTTCCAGTCTTTGAAATGCTCCAAAATTATGAACCCGGAATGGGATTTAATGATAACCTCCCAGTTCTTTTAGGGTTTGAAAAAAAGGGTAATAAAATTGTAGATTTAGAAGAAACTATTTACAAAGAATTTCCTTTATTACAATATAAGTATGATGGAACCAAGCCAATAATTAAATTAAGGTCTGAAAATCCTGAATTGTTTTATGAGGTGAGAAATTAAAATGGTGCAACAATATCTTGATTATGCTAAAGCTATTTTGACTTCTCCTAGTTCGAATTTCAAGGGAGGAAGCAAAGGTGCTGGAATTATTTCTTTATTTGGTTATCAAAATCGTTATGATTTAACAAAAGGTTTTCCTTTGGTAACAACTAAACAAATGCCCGCGAAATCTAAATCTATGTTTACAGAATTGC
Source organism: Candidatus Woesearchaeota archaeon (assembly GCA_964451595.1). Lineage (GTDB taxonomy): Archaea > Nanobdellota > Nanobdellia > Pacearchaeales > GW2011-AR1 > MWBV01. The sequence continues at coordinate 1,003 of CAYVIQ010000051.1, read as the reverse complement.
TGTGGTTTTTGAAAGGAGATACAAATATTGAATATATGGAAAAAAATAATTCTCCTGTTTGGAGGGCAGATGCTTTTAATCATAATCTTGATAAAATGGTTGAAGCGGGAATTTATCCCAAAGTAATGAAAAAATATTCTCCTGAGTGGACTTCTGCTAAAGAGGATTACGGAAATAGAATTAAAGAAGATTCGGATTTTGCAAAACAATTTGGAGATGCTGGACCAATTTATCCAAAACAATGGCGAAGATGGGACAAATATATTCCTATTGAAGGTAAAGAAAATATGTATGAAAAAAAAGAAATTGACCAGGTTAGAAATATGATTGAAGATTTGAAGAAAAAGCCAACAGGTAAGAAACATATTTTGACTGGATGGAATGTTGCAGATGTTCCAGAGATGTCTTTGCCTCCTTGTCATCTTTTATTTCAAGCTACTGCAAACGAAAATGGAGAATTAGAAATGCAACTTTATCAAAGAAGTTGTGATTCTTTTTTAGGGGTTCCGTTTAATATTGCACAATATGCAGCTTTAACTCAAATAATTGCTAAGGAAGCTGGAATGACCCCAAAAACTTTTGTTCATACTTTTGGAGATGCTCATTTTTATGCTTCAATTGGAGAGAGAACAAAATGGTATGAAAAGAATTTTGGAGAAGTTCAAAGAAAAATTGCAGAAGCAAAATTGAAAGAAGAAGAATACAATGATAGGTATGAATATTTGGAAGTTAGAGATTGGATAAATAAAAATGCTCCTGCTGATGGGAATATGGAAAAATATGATCATGTTACAGGAATTTTAGAACAATTAGCGAATGAACCTTTGGGACTTTGTAAACTTGAAATTGCTGACAAACCTTTTGATAGATTAGAACTTGAAGATTTTGAAATTAAAGATTATAAACATCATCAACCAATTAGAAGAAGAATGTGTGTTTAAAACCAAAACTCTTAAAAATAATCTTTCTTTCAATTTCTTATGACAAAGGAATTAACAAACAG
>CAYVIQ010000050.1:0-4576 GCA_964451595.1 Candidatus Woesearchaeota archaeon | reverse complement strand
AAAATTATCTTTTTTAATGAGTCTTCCAATTGTTTTAATCGCTAATATTTTCCTTAACGTTTTAGAGTTTAATTTTACACCAACGTCGATTTTCGGATTATTTACAAGTTTTATCTTCGGAATAATTACTATTCATGCACTTATGAAATTCTCAAAGAAAATTAATTTTGGATGGTTTGTTTTGGTCTTCGCAATTTTAATGATCGCAAGTTTTTTTATTTAATTCTCTCGAAAACAAATACAATTTTTCTTTTTGACTCAGAATTATCTAAAATAATATCTAAAATATTTGTTTTACTAAAAAATAACTTTCTAAAAAAACTTTGAAAACTTATTAAAATACACCCCAATCAAATCCGAATCTTCACTTCTATAAAAACTCTGAGGATTCTGCTTTAGCTCATCTAGTGAAGAAATTATTTTCTCAAAGTTTTCCTGAATTCTTTTTGCTCTTTGAACTGGATCTGAAATATCTCTTTCTTCAAAATATTTAATTGTCTGCACCAAAGAAGGTGTAATAACATAAGATTTGTTACTCGCTTGATTAATCAAAGGTTCCATGGAGTTCATAGCATTGTTAAAATAGTATTTAGCTATGTCAATATAATTATTTGATTTCTCGTCCAATTCATTCTTATTATTTCTAATCAAATTTCTTATGCCTGTAAAAGCAAGCTTCAAATCAGAATTTTCATAATCCATATTTTGTAAGAATGATTCAACTTTATATTTATTATTACACTCAACCGCAACTATTGGTTCTCAGAAAGTCCTTTTCTTTCTCTAATTTTCTTAATAATCTCGTCTTGCATTGAAGCCGGAACTCTCTCGAAATCCTGCTCCATCAATGAACTTGTTCCACGACCTTCAGTGGAAGAACGCAAATCATTACTCCATCCCATCATTTCAGCTACGGGAATCTTTGCTTTAATCTGAGTTGTAGACCCTTCTTGCTGCATATCTAATAATTGTCCTCTTTTTCCACCGACGAGCTTTGTAATAGTTCCCATAAATTCATCTGGAGCTTCAATCATATGAACTTGTAACGGTTCAAACAAAGCAGGACCTGCACTCTGCATAGCACCTTTAACAGCATCTCTAACTGCAGGATAAATTTGTGCTGGACCTCTGTGGATAGCGTCCTCGTGAAGCTTAATATCAATCAATGAAACTTTCATTTTCATACAAGGTTCTCTTGCCAAAGGACCCTCATCAATAACCATCTCAAAAGCGTCCATAACCATTTCGATAACTTCACCTATGTGAACTTCTCCTCTAGTTTCATCAAAGAAAATATTTCCTTTGTAAATATCTTTAACATCTCTAATCATGTCTGAGCCCCAATTAAGTTTCTCTGATAAAACCTTTGTAACTGCATCACTCTTTTTCTTAACCCTCCCCTCAGGTAATTCTCCAGAACGAATTAATTCATATAACTCGTCTTCTAATGGTTCGACTTTTATGAAGAAACTATTGTGCTTGTTCGGACTTCTACCTTCTGCAGGCGAAGGTGAACCTTTGGCGACAGTTTCTCTATAAACAATAATTGGAGATGAAGTTTTAACTTCTAAACCTTTTTCAGTTTTAATTCTATTTTCAATAATTTCTAAATGTAATTCACCCATACCAGAGATTAAACTTTCACCAGTTTGTTCATTAATAGAAACTTTTATTGAAGGATCTTCTTTTGCAACTTGTTTTAGAACTTCAATAAGCTTGGGTAAATCAGCAGCCTTTGTAGCTTCGATAGATTTTGTAACAACTGGCTCAAACAAATGTGTAATTGCTTCAAATGGAACCATCTCTTCTTTAGAAACTGTTTCACCCGCAAAAACATTTCTTAAACCAACAATTCCAACAATATTTCCTGCAGAAACATCATCTACAACAACTCTCTGAGCACCCTTGTAAACTGAAACTTGTTGAACCCTTGTTTTGGTTTTATTTATGTTCATGTAAACTTCATCACCTTGTTTGATAGTTCCAGAGAACATTCTTCCAGCAGCAATTTCTCCTGCATGTTTATCAACAACTATTTTAATCGGAACAAAAACTGGTTCACCATTTGGATCACAATCCATTAAATCTTTACCTAAAGGCGTATTTTCATCTCCTCTCCAAATCTTTGGAATTCTATATTTTTGTGCATCAACCGGATTTGGATGGTGCTGAATACTCATGTTCAAAACAATTTCATGTAAAGGTGCCTTTTTAGCTAACTCTTTATAATTATCATTTTCATAAGCATCAATAACGTCCTTAAAAGTAATTCCTTTAGCTTTCATGTACGGGAAACTTAAAGCCCAATTATGAAAAGCGCTACCAAATGCAACAGTTCCCTCGCCAACCCCCACTTTCCATTTTTCTTTATATCCTTCAGGAGCAATTTGTTCAATTAATTTATTAACATGATCAATAATTTTTATGAACTTTGCCTGCATCTCTTCTGGAGTTAATTTAACTTCCTTAATTAATCTGTCAACTTTGTTTATGAATAAAACTGGTTTAACTAGTTCTTTCAAAGCCTGTCTAACAACTGTTTCAGTTTGAGGCATAACACCTTCAACAGCACAGCTCAAAATAACACAACCATCAACAGCTCTCATAGCTCTTGTAACATCTCCACCAAAGTCAACATGTCCCGGAGTATCAATTAAATTAATCAAATAATCTTGACCTTCATGTTTGTGTAACATTGAAACACTTGCAGAATCAATGGTAATTCCTCTCGAAGCTTCGTCTTCATGGAAATCTAATGCTCTTTGCTTTCCCGCAGTTTCTTCAGAAAGCATCCCTGCCCCGGCAAGCAAATTATCCGAGAAAGTAGTTTTACCATGATCAATATGTGCAGCAATTGCGATATTTCTAATTCTGTCTTGCTGTTTCATTAACTTTGAAAAATTTATTGGTTCAGCCATCTTAAAATATCTATTGAGAAATTGCTTTAAAAACTTTTGCTTGATTTTTTATTCAATTATGTCCGATAATAAATATCTTCAACATCTCGAATTTTATCTTCAAAATCTTCTTCAATTTTGGGTTTTGTATAAAATTTGTCCAGATTTTCCATAAAACCATCTCCATCTAAATCAGAATAGATTATGTCCGGCATACCATCATTGTCTTGATCAACCATAACAATTGTTGCATTGTTTGCTGTTTTAATTGGTTCACAATTTTTTTCATAATTATTATCTTTTTTAAAAAAAGCGATTACTTCTGGGACGTTGTTGTGATCAAAATCATAATAAGCAATTTTATACTCTCCATTATTTCGGGATACTTCAGTACCAAGTAAATATTCTGGAAAGAAACATTTTCCGAAGGTTCTATCACATTCAATCCGATTAAAAATTCTCTCTTCAAAAGTCATTCCTCTAGAATTTTCTTGCGAAAAAGAATTTATTCCAATTCCTAAACCTAAAATAAAGATTAGATTTTTCATCTTATTTTTTACCAAGGGTTTCTAATTTATCAAAATAAAATCTTCCTTCAAGGGTATAATCTTTAGAGTTATCAATATATTTTTGACAAGCGTCACAAATTGCCTCAAGTTCATTTCTACCTCTACCATAAAGTTCATTTCCTGGAAAGATTCTTCCATTGAATTTAACATCTATCCATTTTTCTGAATATTTCACTTCCTTTTTCGAATATCCAGCAGCATTCATCAAAGATTTCTGAGCAACATTAAGCAAATTAATATTCATGACCCTTTTATTGTATAATTCAGAAATTTCTAATAGAGTAGCATGTTCACCAATAAGATAATTATCAATCTTTTCTTTATCCATCCCAATTAAATCCATGTGGCTCATTAAAAAATATGGAATTAAAAACTTAAAAGAATATCTATGATAGAATATAATCTTTCTTTAGAAGACTTTTCATATCAAACAAAGTCATTTGCTTTCCCCTTTTTCGATCCATAAAATTTATACAGGCATCACAAATTGCCTCAAGTTCATTTCTACCTCTTCCTAATAATTTTTTATTATTGATACTCCCAGAATAAATTATTTCTGTCGTCGTTTCACCTGAATCTAAATCAACAAAAATTTTAGATAAATTTATTTTATTGTAATTTCCTTGTTTCATTAATCTGTTCTCGCATTCTTTTGCGTGATTAAAATTCAAAGTAGGCTCCCATTGAATTTGATACTTTTTTATGTATTCTTTCTTAATAAAATCTCCAAAAGCATCATAGTCTTTAACTTCAACAAATAAATCTTCATCAGTTTCAACATAAGTTTTACCGCTTGGAAATTTTCTATTAAAATAAAAATGAATAAACCGACATAAATTAGGAGCTTTCAAAACACCATAGCCCATAAACTCCGCCATCTCATCCCAAATTTTGACTTGCCTTTCAATCTCAAATCGATATTCTAATTTACTTGAATCTCTATCAGAGTTCCAAGCCAAATTTTGTTGTCGAATAAATTCTTTTTTCAAATCTTCATAAATCATAACAAAATCTTAAAAAGAATCTTTAAAACAATTTCTCTTCTAAGAGATATATTACAAAGAATAATTAACGTGCAGAGTCGGCCTGAGCTTCGGCATCTTTTCTTTT